>NZ_JBVJMV010000017.1:0-186815 GCF_055584025.1 Streptomyces sp. NPDC104309
GCCGACCACAAATCCCCGGCCCCATCCAGCGGCACCAACACCGCCGTACGCCGGAACTCCCCCAGCAACAACGCAAACTCACGCCGAGCCGCCGCCGTCGGATCACTTTCCGACGCCATGGCAGGGACCGGCTCCAGTGCCTCACACAGTGACGTCGGCACCTCGGGAGCAGGCCAATCGGCAAAGTCGGCGATCTTCGAACGCCGAACAGGCGGCGCTGCTATGTCATCCCCGTGATCGAACACGCGTCAAATGCTGTCACGGCACACTTCCCCGGAGCAACGAGCAAAAATGGCCAGCCAGTCACGGCCCGGACCCCGCCCAGCTCCACGCACGCCGGGATGGGCCCGTAAACGCCCCTGCGCAATGCTCCGCTGAGCCCCCCAGCTCGCATCCGCCCCGCAACCAGGCAGAAAGTGACGCCCCGAAGCCCCGGGATCACGTCCGGGCTGTTGTGGTCTTCCGGGTCAGGCCGCTGGGGTTAGGCAGGATGACGGGGGACTTCGGCGACGGCTTCATGCAAAGGCCGAAGACGCCCTTCGAGTTCCCCGGCGACGTCTACGACGCCATCACCGGCCAGAACGGCGGCGCAGGACCCCTTCGTCGACAAGTACCTCCCCGCCCGCCCCACCTACAGCCTCTACCAAGCCCACCGACGCAAACGGCCACGAACCCGCCACGCCCACGACACGGCTCACCGACTGCCCGACCCGAAGCACATCAAGGGCACCGGAAACCGAGCAGCCCGCTGCCATGGCCCGAGATACCGAAATCGTCTCGTGATCGCCCCAGTGACCAGAGCCATGCGGCTGGACCAGAGCCACAGAGCAAGCGTCATCCGAGCGTCAAGAATCTCCGAACGAGACCCTGACATCGCCGCCGCCGTAGTCGTTTCCGCCATGAAACCGCAGGTCAAGCCACCTCCAGGAGGCGATCTGCCCGCTCGACCCGTTCCACGGAGGGCAACAGATCAAGCAACCCACCCGAGCTATAAACCCGCAGGTCAGGCGCCCTTGTCAGCAGGCTCCAGAATCGCCACACACTCCACGTGATGCGTCATCGGAAACAGATCGAACGCCCGCAGCGTCCGCACCTTGTACCCGCCCTCGCGGAAGTACGCCAGGTCGCGGGCGAGCGCCGCCGGGTCGCATGCCACATACGCGATGCGGCGGGCGCCGAGGCCGGTCAGGTGCTTCACCGTCTGCTTGCCGGCGCCGGCGCGCGGGGGGTCGAGGACGATCAGGTCGGTCTCGGTGATGCCGGTGCGCGGCAGGATCTGGTCGACCTTGCCGTGCTCGATACGGACCCGTTCCAGGTCCTTCAGGTTGTGACGGGCGTCCTCGACGGCGCGCTTGCCGGACTCGATGCCGAGGACGGCGCCCTTCTCGCCGATGCGCTGGCCGATCGCGCCCGCGAACAGGCCGACGCCGCAGTAGAGGTCGAGGGCGGTGTCGCCCTTGCGGGGCAGGAGGCCCTGCATGACGGCGCGGACGAGGGTGTTGGCGGCCTGGGGGTGGACCTGCCAGAAGCCGCCCGAGCCGACGCGGTAGGTCCGGTCGTCGGCGCGCTCGCGGACGAAGGCGCGGCCGTGCACCCGGTGGACGCCACCGTCGCGCTCGTCGACACGCATCACCGAGACGGGCTTGTCGAGCTCGACGAGGGGCAGCCGGCCGCCCGGTCGCGGGGTGAGGATGACCTGCCGGTCGTGGGAGCCGGTCGCGGCGATGGCCTCCACCGAGGCCATACCGGGCCATTCCCGCCTCTCGATGCCGAGCTCGGTGACGCCGGGGGCCGCGATCAGGCAGCGCTCGATGGGCTCCACGTCGTGCGAGCGGTGCTTGCGCAGGCCGACACGGCCGTCCTCGTCGATGGCGTACTGGACGCGGGTGCGCCAGGCCGGTACCTCGCCCGCCGGCAGTTTGTCGCCCTCGGCCGGCATGACGGTGCCGTCCCAGCCCGCCTCCTCCGGGGTGAGACCCGCGAGGCGCTGGAGCTGTTCGGCGATCACTTCGCCCTTGAGCCTGCGCTGGGCGCCGGGCTTGGCGTGCTGCCAGTCACAGCCACCGCACTTGCCCGGTCCCGCGTACGGGCAGGGAGCCTCGACGCGGTCCTTGGACGCCTCGATGATCCGTACCGCGTCGGCGCGCAGGAAGCGGGAGTCGCTTTCGCCTTCCGTGACCTTGGCGATGATCTTCTCGCCGGGCAGCGTGTGCCGTACGAAGAGGACCCGCCCCTCAGAGGTGCGGGCGATGCAGTGGCCGCCGTGTGCGACGGGCCCGACCTCGACCTCGTACTCCTCCCCGACCAGCGACGACGTGGGTTCGTTCTGCATGAGGGGGTGGCTCCAGAGATCAAGGGACTAACGGCCGGACAACAACCTACGATTCTACGTGGGTGTCGTCCGGCCGTTTACCACGAGCGGGCGGGCGGGGAACGTCAGCTCTTGTTGGTGGGTTCCTTGGGCCTGCGCTCCACCGGGCCGCGGCGCACCGAGCCCGGCGCGTTCCACTCGGCGCGCTTCCTGGCGCGGTTCTTGGCCGCCTCGGAGGACTCCAGCTGGTACGGCACCGAGGTCACCATGACGCCCGGCGTGAACAGCAGCCGCCCCTTGAGGCGCAGGGCGCTCTGGTTGTGCAGGAGGTGCTCGTACCAGTGGCCGACCACGTACTCCGGGATGTACACGCTCACCACGTCGCGCGGGCTCTCCCGGCGCAGGCTCTTCACGTAGTCGATGACCGGACGGGTCACCTCGCGGTACGGGGAGTCGAGGATCTTCAGCGGGATGTCGATGCCGCGCCGCTCCCAGTCGTCCTTGAGCGCCTTGGTCTCCGCCGGGTCGACGCTGATGGAGAGCGCCTCCAGCCGGTCGGAGCGGATCAGCTTGGCGTAGGCGAGGGCCCGCAAGGTGGGCCGGTGGAGCTTGGAGACCAGGACGATCGAGTGGACCCTGGACGGCCGGATCGTCTCGTCGGACGGGGTCTCGTCGGCGGCGATCTCCTCGGCGACTCGGTCGTAGTGCTTCCGGATCGCGGTCATCGTCGCGAAGAAGATGCACATGCCGAGCAGGGCGACCCAGGCACCGTGGGTGAACTTGGTGACCAGGACGATCACAAGGACGAGGCCGGTCAGGAAGGTGCCGAAGGTGTTGATCGCGCGGGAGCGGATCATGTGGCGGCGCTTGCTGGCGTCCCTCTCCGTGGCCAGGTGGCGGTTCCAGTGGCGGACCATGCCGGTCTGGCTGAGCGTGAAGGACACGAACACGCCGACGATGTAGAGCTGGATCAGCCGGGTCGAGTCGGCGCCGTAGATGACGACGAGCATGGCGGCCGCGCCGGCGAGCAGCACGATGCCGTTCGAGAAGGCGAGGCGGTCGCCGCGGGTGTGCAGCTGGCGCGGCAGGTAGCGGTCCTGGGCGAGGATCGAGCCGAGCACCGGGAAGCCGTTGTACGCCGTGTTCGCCGCGAGGAACAGCACCAGCGCGGTGGCCGCGGCGAGCACGATGAAGAAGAAGCTGCCGTTGCCGAAGACGGCCTCGGCGACCTGCGTGATCACCGGGTCCTGCACATAGCTGGAGCCGACCGGCACACCGCCCCTCAGCAGGTTGTGCGCCGGGTCCTCGGCCATCCGGACCTTGGTGACCAGGGCGAGGGCGATGATGCCGACGAGCATGGTGATGGCCAGCGCGCCCATCATCGTCAGCGTGGTCGCCGCGTTCTTGGACTTGGGCTTGCGGAAGGCCGGGACGCCGTTGGAGACCGCCTCGACGCCGGTGAGCGCGGCACAGCCGGAGGAGAAGGCACGCAGCAGCAGGAAGACCAGGGCGAAGCCCGCGAGTCCCTCCTGCTCCGCCTTGATGTGGAAGCCGGCGGTGGGCGCGAGCATGGTGTCGCCGAGCACGAGACCGCGGAAGGCACCCCACGCGATCATGATGAAGACGCCCACGACGAACACGTACGTCGGAATCGCGAAGAGCGACCCGGACTCCTTGACGCCGCGCAAATTCATCAGCGTCAGCAGCAGGATCACCGCGAGGGCGCACAGCACCTTGTGCTCGACCACGAACGGGATCGCCGAGCCCAGGTTCTCGATGCCGGAGGTGATGGAGACGGCGACGGTGAGGACGTAGTCCACGAGCAGCGCGCTGGCGACCGTCAGGCCGGCCTTGGGGCCGAGGTTGGTTGTGGCGACCTCGTAGTCGCCGCCGCCGCTGGGGTACGCGTGCACGTTCTGCCGGTACGACGCCACGACGGTGAACATCACCACCACGACGCCAAGGGCGATCCACGGGCTGAAGTGGTACGCCGACATGCCCGCGACAGACAGGACGAGCAGAACCTCGCCGGGCGCGTAGGCAACGGAGGACAAGGCGTCGGAGGCGAAGACGGGTAGGGCGATGCGCTTCGGCAGGAGCGTTTCTCCGAGCCGGTCACTGCGCAGTGCGCGCCCGATCAGGATCCGTTTGGGCACGTCGGTCAGTTTGGACACGCAGAGGATCGTAAGCGTTCCGTATGGAAGCCGCAGACCCACCACCCCCGTGGCCCCGGAATCTCCTGCGCTCGGACGAAAAAGCCACGAAATCCTTAACGAAATCCTTGCACTAGGCGCCTGCGAAAAGGGCGCTGTATCCATTCAATGCGGGCTGACCGCCGAGATGTGCGTAAAGGACGGTGGAATCGCGGGCGATCTCGCCCCGCGCGACGAGGCCGATCGTTCCCGCCATCGACTTCCCCTCATACACGGGGTCGGTGATCATTCCCTCGGTACAGGCGGCGAGCCGCATGGCGTCCAGGGTCGTGTCGTCGGGGATGCCGTAAGTGCCCGCGTGGTAGCGCTCGTCGAGCTCGATGTCGTCCACGGTGAGCTCCCGGCGCACCCCGATGAGCCGTGCGGTGGCCGCCGCGATCCGGGCGATCTGCTCGCGGGTGCGGGCGGGCTCGGCGGAGGCGTCGATGCCCAGCACACGTCGCGGGCGGGCGCCTTCCTCCTCCAGCGCGGCGAACCCCGCTACCATGCCGGCCTGTGTGGAGCCGGTCACCGAGCAGACCACCACGGTGTCGAAGAGCACACCGAGTGCGCGCTCCTGCTCGGCGACCTCGTACGCCCAATTCGCGAAGCCGAGCCCGCCCAGCGGGTGGTCGGAGGCGCCCGCGGGGATGGCGTACGGCCGGCCGCCGCTCTCCTCCACCTCGCGCAGCGCCTGCTCCCAGCTCTCCTTGACCCCGATACCGAACCCGGCGCGCACCAGCCGGACGTCGGCACCGGCCAGCCGGCTGATCAGAATGTTGCCGACCTTGTCGTAGACGGCGTCGGGCCATTCGACCCAGCTCTCCTGGATGAGTACGCACGTGAGGCCGGCGCGGGCGGCGACCGCCGCGACCTGGCGGGTGTGGTTGGACTGGACTCCGCCGATGGAGACGAGGGTGTCGCAGCCCTTCGCCAGTGCGTCGGCGACGAGGTATTCGAGCTTGCGGGTCTTGTTGCCGCCGTAGGCGATGCCGGAGTTGCAGTCCTCCCGCTTGGCCCAGACGGCGGCGCCGCCGAGGTGGTCGGTGAGCCGGTCGAGACGGTGTACGGGAGAGGGACCGAAGAGGAGGGGGTAGCGGTCGTACGAGGAGAGAAGGGAGGGAGAGGCCGAAGAGGAGGCGGGAGAGGCGGGGGACGGGGTGGGCGGGGTCGGGGCGGCGGACGTCATGGGAGCTCCCTCGGTCGGGGTCGATGGGTTCGTGCTCGTGCTCGGCGCGGTGGCGGTGAGGGTGGGGGTCGTACTCGGCGCGGTGGCGGTGGGGCTCGTACTCGGCGCAATAACAGTGGCGACGGGGGCGTACTCGTAGTCGGCACGGGGTGGGGTTCGTGCTCGTAGTCGGCGCGGCAGGGGTTGTTGACGGGCCGGGTGTCGGCTTGTCCTCGGGCACGCCGGGGATCCGGTCGGGGCTCGGACCCTCGGCCGGTCGTCGACCTGACCGGACGGGCCGTCGGCCTATCGGGGCTGCCCGTGGGCCGCTTCGACGGGCCGTCCCTGGGCCACCACATCGAGTCGTTCGTCGGACGGTTCGTCTGCCAGTTCTTCGAGAGCCCGCCAGATCTCCGCGGTGACCCGGGACGCCGCCTCGGCATCACGCCCCGCGCACGCCTCGATCAGCCGGTCGTGCAGCTCAGCCGAGCCGTGTGCCGCGCTCGCCGTGCCGAACTGCCGCCACTCCAGCCGCCGGATCAAAGGGGTGTAGTGCTCAACCGTGGCGGCGACGGCACGGTTGCCGCAGGCCGCGACGAGGACGTCATGGAGCCGGTCGTCGGCGCGCAGCGCGTCCGCCACGTCGCTGCGGCGGGTCGCGTCCCTGAAGAGTTGGTTCGCCTCTCGCATCGCGGCGATGTCCGCATCCGTGAGACGAGGTACGGCGGTCCTCGCGGCCAGCTCCTGCATGGCCCGTACGACAGCCGCCGCGTCCCGGACGTCGCGCGGCACCAGGCGGGTCACCCGGGTGTAGCTCTGCGGCTTGGATTCGACGAGCCCCTCGCCGGAAAGCCGGGACAGCGCGTCGCGGACCGGCGCTCTCGACAGCCCGAGGCGTTCGGCGAGCTCGGCGTCACGGACAGGGGCACCGGGCGGGATGTCGCCACGGACGATGGCGTCACGGATCGCCTCGTACGCGGTGTCCCGCAGCAAGGTCCGTCGGACGGGGCGCAGGGTCTCCATGAACTGACATGTTAGATGTCTGTGTCGCTCGCGCTCAAGGGTCCGCGCGCGCTTGGTGTGCTCGGCGGACACTGCGGGGTACCCGTCCGCAATCGCGCGGACACTGCGCGGTGCTCATCCGCATCGCGCGGACGCGGCGAAAGCGCACTCGGATGAGGCTTCGCAATCCCGGCCGCATAAGCTCATCCTGGGCAACGGGACACACCGTTGCCCCGTTGTTTGCCCGGCAAGCTGAGAAAGAAGTGTGAGCAGGGTGTTTTCGCAGGTCAGCCGGACGACCAGGACTGCGAGGTAGGCGCAAGGTGCACATCGTCATCATGGGCTGCGGGCGAGTCGGAGCCGCTCTCGCGCAGACCCTGGAGCAGCAGGGGCACACGGTCGCCGTCGTCGATCAGGACCCCACGGCGTTCCGGCGCCTCGGGTCCGGATTCGGTGGACGGCGCGTCACCGGTGTCGGCTTCGACCAGGACACCCTCCGTGAGGCGGGGATCGAGGAGGCCGGCGCGTTCGCCGCGGTGAGCAGCGGCGACAACTCGAACATCATCGCCGCCCGGGTCGCCCGCGAGATGTTCGGCATCGAGAACGTCGCGGCGCGGATCTACGACCCCCGGCGCGCCGAGGTCTACCAGCGTCTCGGTATCCCCACGGTCGCCACCGTGCGCTGGACCGCGGACCAGATGCTGCGCCGGCTGCTCCCCTCGGGGGCCGAGCCGCTGTGGCGGGATCCGAGCGGCGGTGTGCAGCTCGCGGAGGTACACACCACACCGTCCTGGATCGGCCACAAGATCAGCACGCTGCAGGAGGAGACGGGCGTCCGCGTGGCATTCCTCACCCGGTTGGGCGAAGCCATACTGCCCACGTCGCAGACCGTGCTGCAGGAGGGCGACCTGGTCCACGTGATGATGCGTACGGACGAGATCGCAAAGGTCGAGGCGGCCTTCGCCGAGGGCCCCGAGGAGGGCGGTCACTGATGCGTGTCGCGATTGCCGGCGCCGGTGCGGTGGGACGTTCCATCGCGGGCGAGTTGCTGGAGAACGGGCACGAGGTGCTGCTCGTCGACAAGGCACCGACGGCCATCTCGGTGGAGCGGGTGCCCATGGCCGAGTGGCTGCTGGCGGACGCCTGTGAGATCACCTCGCTCGACGAGGCGGCACTTCAACGCTGCAGCGTCGTGATCGCCGCGACCGGCGACGACAAGGTGAACCTGGTCGTCTCGCTGCTCGCCAAGACCGAGTACGGCGTGCCGAGGGTCGTCGCCCGGGTCAACAACCCGAAGAACGAGTGGCTGTTCAACGAGGCCTGGGGCGTCGATGTGGCGGTCTCCACACCGCGGCTGATGTCGGCCCTGGTCGAGGAGGCGGTGAGCGTCGGCGATCTGGTCCGGCTGCTGCGCTTCAGCCACGGTGACGCCAACCTGGTCGAGCTGACGCTGCCCCCGGAGTCGGCGCTGGCCGGCACCCAGGTCGGCGAGGTGGCCTGGCCCGAGGACACCTCGTTGGTCACCATCATCCGCGGGCAGCGCGTGCTGACGCCGAGCACCGAGGAGACGCTGGAGGCCGGTGACGAGCTGCTGTTCGTGGCCGCGCAGGCGCGCGAGGAGCAGTTGGAGGATCTGCTGTCGGTGCGCCGGGGCGACTCGGACGACTGACCGGCGGAGAGCCGGCACGAGGCGCGGGGCCGACACAAGGCCCAGAGCGGAAAGCAAGGGGCCCGGAACCGTGCGAATCGGTTCCGGGCCCCTTGCTTTCCGCTCTGGGCGGTTCAGTACTCCTGGTGGCGCGTCGCGGCGGCGGCCGCTTCGGCCTTGCGGGCCTTCTCGGCCTTCTCGGCCTGCTCCTGCGCCTCCATCTCGGCGAAGACGTCGATGGGCGGCGGCGCCTTGGCGAGGAAGACCCAGGTCAGATAGACCGCGAGCAGGAAGGGCGGGATCTTCAGGGCGACCAGGACCCAGCCGAACTGGGTCGTGTCGGCCCACCAGTACAGCGGGAAGAGGATCGCGCACTTGGCGAGCAGGATCAGTCCCCACGCATAGCTCGCCTTGGCGTATGCCTTCCTGCGGCCGGGGTTCCTGGTGCGCCAGGAGAGGTTCTCCTTGAACACCGGGCCCAGGATCAGACCGATCAGCGGCACCCCTGCGAGGGTGGTGATCAGATAGGCGAGGGCCAGGCCGAGCGTGTAGAGCATGCCCGGCAGATAGAAGTCCTTGGCATTGCCGGTCATCATGGCGAAGACCACACCGAAGGCCACGCCGAAGACACCGCTGAAGGCGTGCTTCACGGTGTCCCTGCGGATCAGCCGTACGGCGACGAGGAGCAGGGACACCACCAGGGCCGCGATGGCCGAGATGTGCAGATCCTTGTTGATCGTGAAGATCGTGACGAAGAGCAGCCCGGGAAGGACTGTCTCCACCATCCCCCGGACACCGCCGAACGCGTCGAAGAGCGCTGCCTCGGTGACCGCCTTCGCGTCGGCCTCCTGCTGGTCGGTGCGGGTGGTGCGGTCCGTGTCGGACGTCGGCTTGTCGAGAGACGTCACCGGCTACTCCTTGCCGAGCGGTCGGAGTTCGTATTTGGGATTGAACAGCACCCGGCGTCCGTGACTCATGGCGATCCGGCCCGAGGCGATGAGCTTGCGGCCCGGTTCTATGCCCGCGATGGAGCGCCGGCCCAGCCAGACCACGTCAAGCGGCGCGGTGCCGTCGAAGAGCTCCGCCTCCAGGGCGGGCACTCCGGCGCGCGGCCGCAAGGTGACGGTCCGCAAGGTACCAGTCACCTTCACGATCTGCCGGTCGGTGCATTCGGAGATACGCGTGCATCCCGAAGCCTGCGAGTCCTCCTGCAGCTCCTCGGACTCCAGGTCCTGCTGGGAGCTGGACAACCGGTCGAGCATCCGCCGGAAGCGGCCGGACGGCTTCTCCGCCTTGCCTGGCTTCTCGAATCGAGGAACAGCACTCATAACCGAAGGGTACCGGTCTCCCGTGCTCCGAGCGGGTGTCCCGGGTCTCACTCGAACGGGTTACTCATCAGGGTTTCAGAGTTCTCGTCAGAGTTACAGAGCAGGGGCGAGCGACGTTACGGAGGCAGGGGCAAGCGACGTTACGGATCAGGGGAGCGACGCGCGCGCAACGGACCGAGCCCGCAACACGCGCCTGCCGACGAAGCGGGGCTCGGCCGGGCACGCCCGACGCGACAACGCCCAGCGTGCCCGGCTGCCGTTCAACCGCGCTCGAAGCGGTAGCCCATCCCCGGCTCGGTCACGAAGTGCCGGGGGTGCGAGGGGTCGGCCTCCAGCTTGCGCCTCAGCTGCGCCATGTAGACCCGCAGGTAGTTGGTCTCGGTGCCGTACGAGGGCCCCCACACCTCCTGGAGCAGCTGCTTCTGACTGACCAGCCGGCCGCTGTTGCGGACCAGGACCTCCAGCAGATGCCACTCGGTGGGCGTGAGCCGCACGTCGCGTCCCTCGCGGTGGACCTTCTTCGCCGCCAGGTCGACGGTGAACCCCTCTGTCTCGACGACGACCATGTCGTCGGTGCCGTGCTGGCCGACGGGTTCCGCGCGGCGGACGGAGGCGCGCAGCCGGGCCAGCAGCTCGTCCATGCCGAACGGCTTGGTCACGTAG
This sequence comes from Streptomyces sp. NPDC104309, assembly GCF_055584025.1. Classification (NCBI taxonomy): domain Bacteria; kingdom Bacillati; phylum Actinomycetota; class Actinomycetes; order Kitasatosporales; family Streptomycetaceae; genus Streptomyces; species Streptomyces sp. NPDC104309. Next base: position 10,313 of record NZ_JBVJMV010000017.1, read on the forward strand.
TCGTCGGCGCCGGCGTCCAGGGCCTCGACCTTCTCGTCGGAGGTGTGGCGGGCGGAGAGCACCAGAATCGGCACCCTGGTCCAGCCGCGCAGCCCCCTGATCACCTCGACACCGTCCATGTCGGGCAGTCCGAGGTCGAGGACGACGACATCGGGGTGGCGGGCGGCGGCGAGCTGGAGGGCGGTGGCGCCGTCGGGCGCCGCATCCACCTCGTACTTGCGCGCCTTCAGGTTGATCACGAGGGCGCGTACGATCTGCGGCTCGTCGTCGACCACAAGCACCCGGGTCATGGGGGCCCTGCCTTTCTGCTGTACGGCGATCTCCCGGGGCGTTCCGGAGATCATGAGGTGACCGGCGAAGTCATGAGGTGACCCGCGCGGGCAGGTCGGGGCTGACCGGAACGTATCCCGAAGCCGCCTTGAGCCTCAGCACCATGGTGAGACCGCCGCCCGGGGTGTCCTCGGCGTCCAGCGTGCCGCCCATGGACTCCACGAAGCCGCGGGCCACCGCGAGGCCCAGCCCGACGCCCGCTCCGCGTGGGGCGTCGCCGTAGCGCTGGAAGGGCTCGAAGATGCGTTCCTTGGCGTCGTCGGGGATGCCGGGGCCCCGGTCGACGACCCGTAGCTCGACGCGTTCACCGAGCGCGCTGGCGGCCACCGTGACGTGTTCTTCGTAGGAGCTGTACTTGACGGCGTTCTCGACGATGTTGGCGACGGCCCTCTCCAGCAGCCCGGGGTCGACCTCGACCATCGGCAGGGTCTCGGGGATGTCGAGGTCCACGCTGCCCTCCGGCACGCCGCCGAGTGCCATCGGCACCACCTCGTCGAGGTCGATCTCGCGGATCAGCGGGGTGACGGTGCCGGTCTGCAGCCGGGACATGTCCAGGAGGTTGCCCACGAGGTGGTCGAGGCGGTCGGCGCCGTTCTCGATGCCCTCCAGCAGTTCCGCCTCGTCCTCGTCTGACCAGGCGACGTCGTCGGAGCGCAGGGAGCTGACGGCGGCCTTGATGGCGGCGAGCGGGGTGCGCAGATCGTGGCTGACGGCGGCGAGGAGCGCCGTCCTGATCCGGTTCCCCTCGGCGAGCCGCCGGGCTTCCTCGGCCTCGCCGACCAGGCGCTGCCGGTCCAGCACGACGGCGGCCTGGGCGGCGAACGCGCCGAGCACCCGGCGGTCCTCGGCGGGCAGCACCCGTCCGGAGAGGGCGAGCGCCATGTGGTCACCGACCGGCATGTCCACGTCGGCGTCCTCCGGCCGGGCCACCGGCGCCGGGCCGACGCTTCCGGCGCAGGTCCACGGAGCGACGTCGCTCTGCCGCTCCAGCAGGGCGACGGACTCCATGCCGAAGGTCTCGCGGACCCGTTCCAGGAGCGCGTCCAGGGTCGTCTCGCCGCGCAGCACACTGCCGGCCAGGAAGGAGAGGATCTCCGACTCGGCACGCAGCCGGGCCGCCTGATGGGTGCGACGGGCCGCGAGATCGACGACCGAGGCGACCGAGACCGCCACCGCGAAGAAGATCACGATGGCTACGAAGTTCTCCGGATCCTGCACGGTCAGGGTGTGGGTGGGCGGAGTGAACCAGTAGTTCAGCAGCAGCGAGCCGACGGCGGCCGACGCGAGGGCGGGCAGCAGCCCGCCGAGCAGGGCCGCCGCGACCGTCATGAAGAGGAAAAGCAGGACGTCGTTGGCGAGCCCCGGTCCGTTCTCCAGACCGGTGAGGAGCAGCGAGAGCAGCGCCGGGCCGCCGACGCCGACCAGCCAGCCCCAGATGATCCGGACCCGGCCCAGCCGGGCACTGCGGGCGATGGGCAGCCCGCGGCCCTTGGCCACCTCTTCGTGGGTGACGATGTGGACGTCGAGGTCGGGGCCGGACTCGCGGGCGACCGTGGCGCCCACGCCCGGTCCGTAGATGTACTGCCAGGTCTTGCGGCGACTGGAGCCGAGGACGATCTGCGTGGCGTTCACCCCACGGGCGAATTCGAGGAGCGCCGACGGTATGTCGTCGCCGATGACATGGTGGAACGTGCCGCCGAGGTCCTCCACCAGGGTGCGCTGGACGGTGAGTTCCTTGGGCGAGGCGGAGGTCAGTCCGTCGCTGCGGGCGATGTAGACGGCGAGGATCTCGCTGCCGGAGCCCTTGGCGGCCATCCGGGACGCGCGGCGGATGAGCGTACGGCCCTCGGGGCCGCCGGTGAGTCCGACGACGATGCGTTCACGGGCCTGCCAGGTGGTGCGGATGTTGTGCTCGCCGCGGTACTGCTGAAGGTATTCGTCGACCCGGTCGGCGACCCAGAGGAGCGCCAGCTCGCGCAGGGCGGTCAGGTTGCCGGGGCGGAAGTAGTTGGACAGGGACGCGTCGATCCGGTCCGGCTTGTAGATGTTGCCGTGGGCCATCCGGCGGCGCAGTGCCTGGGGCGACATGTCGACGAGTTCGAGCTGGTCGGCCCTGCGGACGACCTCGTCGGGGACGGTCTCGCGCTGGCGTACGCCGGTTATGGCCTCGACGACGTCGCCGAGCGACTCCAGGTGCTGGATGTTGACGGTGGAGATCACGTCTATGCCGGCCTGGAGGAGCTCTTCGACGTCCTGCCAGCGCTTGGCGTTGCGGGAGCCGGGCACATTGGTGTGCGCGAGTTCGTCCACCAGGGCGACGGCCGGGGCGCGCTCCAGAACCGCGTCGACGTCCATCTCGGTGAAGACGGCGGAGCGGTACTCGATCTCACGGCGCCGGATCTGCTCCAGACCGTGGAGCATGACCTCGGTGCGCGGGCGGTCGTGGTGCTCCACGAAGGCGACGACGCAGTCGGTGCCCCGTTCGACGCGCCTGTGGGCCTCGGAGAGCATCGCGTACGTCTTGCCGACGCCGGGTGCCGCACCCAGGTAGATCCGAAGCTTGCCGCGTGCCATGGCCCCATTGTCTTCTCTGAACCGGCTGCCGCAGATGCGGCGGCCGGTTCGAAGCTACCCCGTAGATTCTCGGCAAATCGGACGAGGGGTAGGGGTGGGGACCGAATTGACAGGATTCTGACGCCCGGATCGCGTACGGGATGCTCGGGCGGGGGCCGGCCCTCGGAGGTCGGAGGCGCCGCCGACCGGTGGGTCCGGGCATCCGGGCGCTCGGGCCGAGCCCGGTCTTCCGGGCCGGGCCGGCGGCCGGACCAGGTCCGTGGCGTCCCGGCCAGGTCCGTGATGTGTCCGAGGCGTTTCGGGCCCGGCCCGGACGTCCCGTACAGCGGCGGCCTGCCGGACCGGCGCCGACCGGATCAAGGCCGCCCCTCACCTCAGCCCGCCGAGGCGCTCGGTCCTTACCCGTGCTCGACGATGTGCCCGTCGCTCAGCTCCAGCACCCGGTCCGCCAGGCCCAGCAGCTGGGCGTCGTGCGTCGCCACCAGTGCGGTGACGCCCTCACTCCGTACCACCGCCCGCAGCAGCTCCATCACCGCGAGCCCGGTCTCCGCGTCGAGCTGTCCCGTCGGCTCGTCCGCGATCAGCAGCGCGGGGCGGTTGGCGAGCGCGCGGGCGATCGCGACGCGCTGTTGCTGACCGCCGGAGAGCTCTCCGGGACGCTGGGCCGCGTGGTCGGCGAGGCCGACCATGGAGAGCAGCAGGGCCACCCGCTCCTCGCGCTCGCTCGGGTCCGTCCTGCGCAGTCGCAGGGGTACGCCGACATTCTCCGCGGCCGTCAGGATCGGGATCAGGCCGAAGGACTGGAAGATGAAGCCGATCCGGTCCCGGCGCAGCTCCAGCAGCCCGTTCTCACCGAGTTCGGCGAGGTCCGTGCCGTCGACGGTGATCCGGCCGCCGTCCGGGCCGTCGAGCCCACCGACCAGGTTGAGGAGTGTGGTCTTGCCGGAGCCCGAGCGTCCCTTGAGCGCGACGAGCTCACCGCGTGGCACCTCGAAGGAGACCCCGCGCAACGCGTGCACGACCCCGGCGCCGGTGCCGTACGAGCGGTGCAGGTCCTCGACCCGGACCATAGGGCCGCGCGCCGCGTCCTCGGCCACCGCCGCACCGCTCCGCCCTCCGGTGCTCTTCCGGCCGGTGTTGTCGGTCATGTTTCTCCCCCGCACAATTTTCCCCGTACGTGATCGTCTCGTCGGCCGCCAGTATGTGCATCGGACACAGGGCCGGGCAATGGCCGGGATGTCTGTCAGGCGTCCGGCCATACGCCGATGTGGTCGTCCTCGGCGGTGAGCCGTACCCGGTGGCGGAGCCCGTACCGTCGCACATACTCGTCGGGCAGTTGCAGCCGCCCGACCCGGTCGAGTACGGCGAACTCCTCCGCGCCCCCGTCGGGGCCGCCGTCGCGCAGCGTCTCCGTGGCGGTCCGGCCGTCGCGGATGCGTACCGTACGACGCACCTGGCCGGAGACCATCGGGTCGTGGGTGACGACCAGGACGGTCGCACCGAGTTCGTCGTTGGCGCGGCGCAGCGCGGCGAAGACGTCCTCGGCGCTCGCCGTGTCCAGTTCACCGGTCGGTTCGTCGGCTAGCAGCACCCGGGGGCTGTTGGCGGTGGCCACCGCGACGGCGACGCGCTGCTGTTCGCCACCGCTCAGTTCGGCGGGGCTGCGGTCGCGGCAGTGCGCGACGCCGAGGACGCCGAGAAGTTCGGTGGCCCGCGCCTCGCGCCGGGCACGCGGGACACCGGTGTACTTCATCGGCAGGGTGACGTTCTCCACGGCGGTCAGATACGGCAGCAGGTTGCGTCCGGTCTGCTGCCAGACGAAGCCGACGGTGCGCCGGCGGTAGTCGAGGCGTTCGCGGCGGCGCATGGACATCAGGTCGCGCCCGGCGACCCTGGCCGAACCCGCGGTGGGGGTGTCGAGGCCGGACAGGATGGCAAGCAGGGTCGACTTGCCGGAGCCTGAGGCTCCGACCAGCGCCATGCACTCGCCCTCCCGCACAACGAGGTCGAGGCCCTGGAGCGCCTGCACCTCGACGTCCTCGGTGCGGTAGACGCGTACGACGTTGTCGCAGACGACCAGGCCCTCGTCGGTGGCGGGCGCGGCGCCTGCCCTGGCCCGCGCCTCCAGTTGGCGTAGGTCCGTCATGCGGCTCTCTTCCCTTCGTACGTCTCGACCGTCCCGGCTGCGTCGGAGGTCTCGGGTACCTCGTGCGTCTTGTCCATCTCGGCCGCCTCCACCACCTCGTCCGTCTCGTCCCCCTCATCCATCCGATCCGTCACGCGGTGCTCTCCCCCGTCTCCCCCACTCTCAGGACCGTCCCCAGCCCGCGGCGGCGGGCCAGCCAGGTCTCCGCGGCGACGGCCGCCACGATCAGTACGGCGAATCCGGCACCCAGCAGGGCCACCGGCGCGTAGTCGACGTGCAGGGCCGGTTCGGCGGGGCCACCGGTGAAGTCCCGCAATTTCAGGGCCGGTCCGAGCAACGCCGGAAGTGCGGCGCCGAGAGCCACCCCGCCGGCCGCGGCGGCCAGAGCCATCGGCAGCAGTTGCAGGATCTGCAGCCCTCCGAGACCGCGGGCACCGAGGCCCAGCGTGCGGAGCTTCGCCGCGGTGCGGCCGCGTTCGGGCGCGGAGAGCAGCAGATCGAGCACGAGCGCGACGAAGGCCAACAGGCCCGCGAGCAGGGTGCAGACGGTGTGCGCGGTGGACAGGGCACCGAGCACGCCGTCGTCCCGGTCCCGGGCGGCCACCTGGGAGCGGATCCGCAGGTCGCCCACGCTGTCCTTGATCGCGGCGCGTGGGGCGATGGCGCGCAGCGCGTCCGCGTCGATGGCGGAGCCGTACAGCAGAAGGGCCCTCTCCTCCTGGTCCTGGGCGCGCAACCCGGTGAGCGCCGCCGAGTCGGCGAGCAGCACCCGGTCGTGACGGTCTTCGAGAACCGGGCCGAGCGCCGGGTCGTGAGCCGCGGCATCGGTGAGCACGCCGACGACGGTGAAGGTGAGGGTCCGGCCGCGCAGGGTGCCGGTGTACGTCGTTCCGACGGGCAGCCCGGGTCCGGTGAGCACCGGCACGGCTCCCTGTCCGGCGCGCGGGGCACGGGACAGTGCGGTGGCTGCCGCGGAACGGGGCACCGCGGCGCCCAGCGCGGTGGCATCGAGGGACACCAGGTCGGCCCGGCCGTGGTTGCCGCCGTCGTCGGCGCCGATGAGCGCCGCCGAGGTGCGGGAGACGGTGAGCCGGTGGCGGACCCCGGGGGCTCGGGACAGCTTCCGCGCGGTCTCCGGGGCGGCCTGGCCGCCGGTGTAGGACGCGTCGGCACCGACATGCCAGTCGGCGGCGGTGCGGCGTCCTTCGGTGATCGTCCCGGCGACGAGGCTGCCGAAGACGGCGGTGCCGAGGGTGATGACCAGGACGAGGAGCGCGAGGGCGCGCGCGGGGGCGTCCTTGGCCGCGCGGGCGAGCGCGATCATCGGGACGGCGCCGCGGCGGCGCGCGGACCGGCGGGCCAGGAACCGCACGGGGAGCGGATAGCAGCGCACCAGCAGCAGGACGGTCGCCAGTCCCAGCAGCGCCGGTACGGCGGCGAGTTGTGGATCGGTCGCATCCCGCATGCCCCGGGTCCGCAGGGCAAGGACACCGGCGACGGCAAGCAGCAGCACGGTGGCCTCGGCGGTGATCCGGCGTGCGCCGGTGAAACGTGCCCCGTCCCGGCCGTCGGTGGGCTGTCGCGGCGCTCTGTCCCGTACCGCGTTCCAGGTCAGCGCGGGCAGCACCAGCCAGGCGAGTGCCGCGACGACCGCCGCCGTGCCGTACGCGGGGCCGCTCGCGCCCTGGGGCGCGACGGCCCAGGCCACCACGACGCCCGTTGGCAGACCGGCCAGCACGGCGGGCGCGGTCTGCCCGGCACGGCTCGCGGCGAGGCCGGACGCGGAAGCTCCCCGGGCCCGTTGCAGCCGGTGGGCGTCCAGCCTCCGGCGCACGGCAAGCAGGGCGATGACGACGCAGGTGGCCAGGCCGATGCTGATCAGCGAGACGAGCGAGAACGAGATGACGGCCTCGGCGCCGCGCCACTCGGTGGCGAACCGGGCCACGATGCCCGGGAGTTGACTCGACATGGTCGGCGAGGACGCGTGGTGCGCACCGACGACGCAGGTCTGGTACCCGTCGGCGCTCTGCCCGCAGAAGGAGTCGTCGACCAACTGCCCGTACTGGTACAGCCCGCGCTGAAGCAACGCGCCACCGCGCGCACCGCTGAACCGGATCGCTTCGGCGCCGGTCAGGTCGAGCCGCTGGTTCCAGGTGGCGGAGAGCTGCACGCGTCCCGTCGTCTGCAGCCTTTCGAGCGCGCCGGGCGAGGTGAGCGCGGTCGCCTGCCGGTCGGTGCCGGTGGCGGGAACCTTCAACGGAGCGCCGAGCAAGGGAACTTCGCGACCAATCCGTTGCGGTCCGAGCTCGAAGACGCCGACCACCACGGCCGGAGTCGTCACGGGCAGGCTCCCCTGTCGCAGGGTGAGGCGCTGCCCGACGCGGAGCCGCAGTACGTCCGCGGTGCGATCGGACACGGCGATCTCGACGTGGTTCCGGTTCTCGCCCGGCGCCCGGCCCTCGGTGTAGGAGCGCGCGCGGGGCGCGTCGTTCGCGTACAGCAGGCCGAGCGAGACGGAGTCGCCGCCGATCGTGGTCGCCACCGGCGGGAGCTCCACCCGGGCGGAGCGGGTGACCAGGCGGTCGGCGAGCACGACGGGCGCGGCGCTCATGATGTGCCGGCCGGCGTCGTCGAGATCCCGCCCCAACGTGACCGGCCCCGTCCTCCCGGCGCGGGAGATCTCCAGGGCCGAGCTGAACTGCAGGCCCGGCCCGTCCTTTTGGACAGCGGCCACCCGGTCGAGCAGGGCGCGTCCGGCGAGCCGGTCCATGAGCGGCGGCGCGGCGGCGGACGCGGCCGTGAGCAGGGCGACGAGTACCGCGAGGCAGACCAGCAGGACGGCGTCGGCCCGCGCCTCCCGGACCGTCAGCACGTCGGGCCGCCAGGAGCGCAGCGCACGGAGCCGGCCGGTGAACGTGCCCTTCCACGCGACTCTCTTGGGCGCACGGTCGGCGAACGTGCCGTGGGAGGCGTCGGCCTCCGGCGCCCGGCCGGTGAACGTGCCGTGGGAGGCGTCTCTCCCGGCTGCGCGGCCGGGAGACGTCCCGTTCCTGGCGTCTCTCCCCGGTATCCGGCCGGTCATCCGTCGTCCCCCGCTCGCAGTACCCGTGCCAGGTCCACCCGCGCCAGGAACCGGGCGGCGCCGCCCACCACCCCACAGATCAGCACGGTCGTGGCCGCCCCGGCCGTCGCCACCCGTGCCCAGGGCACGGCCGTCAGCAGGACCGGGAAGACCTGCTGTCCGTCGGTGGTCACGGTGACCACCGGCATGATCGCGGCAGCGAGCACCGTGCCGAGCAGGGTGCCCAGCAGCGCGGCGACGGCGGACAGGCCCAGCTGCTCGGTCCAGAGATACGCCGCGAGCTGACCACGCCGTACTCCGATGGCCCGGAGCAGCGCGAACTCTCGGCGCCGGGCCCGCGCCGAGAGCGCGGTGTGCAGCGTGAAGGCGATCACCGCGAAGGCCGGCGCCAGCAGCAGACAGAGCGTGAGCGCGCCGCGTGCGCCGTGCCGCAGCGGGTCGTCGGCGAGCCGGGCGCGTTCATGGGGCACGTCCGTCGCGACGCCGAGCCGCGGATCCGCGTCCACCGCCCGAAGCGCGGCGCTCGCGTCGTGCCCCCGGACCGAGGCCAGCCAGCCGGTCTCGGCCTCGGGCAGCCGGCCCTGGGCGGCGAGCAGACCGGTCAGCGCCCGGGAGTCGACGAGGAGACGCGGGAAGTTCCGGTCGGCCCCGGGGACGGCCCCGATCCGGCCGACCACCTTGAAGGACAGGGCGCCCCCGTCCGGCGGCGTCACGTCCACGGTGTCCCCGATCTTGACGGTCCCCCGGTCGAGCAACGCCGCATCGGCCAGGGCGGGCACATCGGGAGTGTTCCGCGCCGTGCCGACCGCCAGCCGGATGTCCCACAGGGGCGAGACCGATGTGACGTCGGGACCGCGCAGCACCGCGTCGACGAGTGTCCCGGCGCGCGGTCGGTTGCCGCACAGCACGGGCCCGGTGCCGGGAGCCGCGGCGAACGGATCGGGTTCTGCTCCGGGGCACCCCACGGCGCCCGGGTCGGACACGTCGGTTCCGGTCACGTCCTTCAGGGACGCGGGGGCGGTCGCGCCCGGAACCCGGTCGATCGTCAGACGGTAGGTGCGCCGAACCGTTTCGCCCCGCATGTTCAGGCCGACCCGGAGGATCCGCAGCGGCCCGGTGCGCGCGGGCACGGGCAGACGGACCGTACGGGCCCGAGTGCCCGTGATGCGCAGCGGCATGGAACTCTCGTGGGCGAGTCCGTCGCCGTCCTCGAAGGTGACGGTGAGGGTGATCGGCACAGGGGCGCCGGGGCCGTCGGCGCCGAGCGCCACCCGCAACGGGAGGGTGCGGGGCGTCCCGGCGAGCACCAGTCCATGGCGTGGGACGGTGCGTCCGAGCGGGCGCAGGAGTTCGGCGAGCGGCCGGTCGGAGAGGTCGGGGCGCAGGGAGGGCACGGGTCCGCGTGCGGTGTTGATCCCGGTGACCGCGACGGGCTGGTCCGCCACGTAGCCGGGCGCCTCCAGCACGGGGGTGAGCGCGTCGACCCCCGGCAGCTTCCGATAGGTCTCCCTCCGCTCCCCGGCCGGTATGCCTCCGGCGTCCTCGGGCCCGGCGGCGATCCTCAGATCCGAGCCGACGGCGAACACGGCCTGGTCGTGGTCGCCCCGGTCGAGGATCGCCAGCGCCGTCGCGCTGAGCGCTCCGACAGCCAGCGCCAGGGCGACGACCAGGGTCGGTCCGGCGTGCCGGGAGGCCCTGCGGCCGATCTGCCAACCGCCGAGCGGGAGTACGAGTCCGGTGCCGCGGCGGGCCATCGGGTCGATGAGCCGGCCGGTCAGCGGCAGCAGTCGCAGCACGAGCAGGACGGCCGCGACGGTCATCGCGACGGGGGCCAGGACGAGCACCGGATCGACCCCGCTGCCGCCGTCGCCCGCCGACACCGGGGACCGGTACTGCCGCAGTTGCAGCCAGCCGAGCACGGCGACGACGACCAGGGCGACGTCGGTTCCGGTGCGCTGCGCCCCGGAGTACCGGCTCAGGCGCTGCCGCAGCCGGGAGACGGTACGCCGGTCGTGCACCGCCCGCACGGTGGGCACCAGCAGCGCGGTGCCGTGCACGGTGACGGCGAGCAGTGCGGCGGCCCAGGCGAGAGGGAGCGTCGACGGCTCGTCGGGGACGCCTCCGGGGACGAGCCCGCCCCGGTCCAGCAGTCGCAGCAGCGGTCCGGCGAGGAACGGTGCGGCGCAACCCGCGGGGAGTGCGACGGACGCCCACTGGGCAGCGGCCGCGCCGGTGATCCTTGGCGCGCCTGCGCCGCGCGCGGTGAGCAACGCCTGTTCGGGCGCGCGGTGTTCGGCGAGCTGACGGGCCGTGAGGACAAGCGCGGCTGCGGCGAGCGCCGCGAGCAGCGTGGCCGGGATGTAGAGGCCGGCGCGGGCGACGGCAACGGGGGTGTCGAGTGCGCGCAGGGCGTTCGCGAGCCCGTCGAGTACGGCGAGTTCGGAGCCGGGGACCGGTGTGCCGTCGAAGACGGAACGGCGGGTGTCGCTGCCGCTGAAGGTGTCCAGTCGTCCGGCGAGTGCGTCGATGCCGTCCAGCCGGAGGCCGGAGGCGACCGGTACGCCGAGCCACAGGTCGGTGGAGTCCCCGGCCAGCGGGGAGTTCGCGGTGAAGGCGTCGGGGGCGAGCAGGACCATGTTCTCGGTGCTTCCGTAGGTCCCGGCGAGGGCCTCCCAGAGGGCGGGCGACCGGCCCTGGGGGGCGTAGATCCCGCTCAGCCGCAGGGAGACCCGGCCCCTGCCGTTGGCGTCGACGGTGAACCGGCTGCCGGGGCGGAGCTGGAGCCGGGCGGCGAGGATTCTGGGCAGTGCCGCCTCCGTGGCACCGCCCGCGGTGGAACCGCGCGGCCAACGGCCGGAGAGCAGCAGGGCATGGCGCGACTGGTCCTGGAGCGCGACGACGGAGACAGTCAGGTCCTCGGCCTTACTGCCGTCGGCGCCGCTGACAGGGTAGCCGCCGGACATCGCCGCCGGCGCCCGGTGGGCGGCCCAGGTGTGCTGCGGTACGTCGGCGAAGACACGGTCCATCGCGGCGCGTACGGCCCTGTCGGTACGGTCGTACGCCGCGTCCTTGCCTGCCGCGTGCCGGCCTCCGACCTGGACGACGGCTCCGGAGTCCGCGGCGAGCCTCCGCTGTGCCCCGCCCTCGACCGCGCGCTCGGTGAGCGCGGCCAGCGCCGCCAGCACGGTGGCCGCGAGCAGCACCGCGAGTCCGGCCGCACAGAGCACCAGACCGTGATGCCTGCCGCGGCGCAGCAGCGCAGGCGTCCGCCTTCCCGGATTCCCCACCAGTCCCCCTGGTCACTCCCATCCCCCCGGATGATCGGGCCAGTATGGGCAGGCACCACCGGCACCGCAATGTTCAGGACAAGTCGGACACCCCTCGCCGGGCACGCACATGACGCGTCGTCGGCCCGCTCGACCGGCTCGACCGGCTCGACCGGCTCGGCGGGCCGGTCCTCCTCGCCGAGGCACTACCGCTTCCCCACACCTTTCCGACAACTCTCTGACACCGGCCGACCAGCCTTGCCGAGGTCCACCGGGGCGAGTGCCCCGTCCTTGAAAGGGTGCGCATGACGCCACGCAGGAGCCTTCCCCGGCTGGCAGCCGGAGTCCTCGGGATATCCCTGGCCATGTCCGCGGTCCCCGCCGCAACCGCCACCGCGAGAACACAGCCGCTCACCGCCCCCACCGTCTCCGAGCGGCAGGTGATGCCTCATCTGCGTGCCCTGCAGCGGATCGCCGACCGCAACGGCGGCAACCGCGCGCACGGCACGCAGGGGTACGCCGACTCGGTGACGTATGTGAAGAACGCCCTCGACCGGGCGGGCTTCCGCACGAAACTCGTCCCCTTCACCCACGACGGCACCACCGGCAGCAATCTGATCGCCGACTGGCCGGGCGGCGACCCGGATCATGTGCTGCTGACCGGCGCCCACCTCGACAGCGTCGAGGAGGGCCCGGGAATCAACGACAACGGCTCGGGCTCGGCCGCGGTCCTGGCCACCGCCCTTGAGGTGGCCAAGTCCCGTCTCAAGCCCGAGCGGCACCTCCGGTTCGCCTGGTGGGGCGCGGAGGAGCTGGGGCTGATCGGCTCGGCGGACTACGTCGGGAAGCTCTCCGAGGCCGAGCGCCGCAGGATCGACGTCTATCTCAACTTCGACCAGGCGGGCAGCAAGAACACCCAGCAGTGGCTCGTGGTCCACGACGACGAGCACGGCGAGACCGAGGCCCAGCAGGCGTTCGAGGCATGGTTCGCCGAGCGGAACATCCCCACGTTCGACATCGGCGTCGGCGGTTCGGACCACGAGTCGTTCGGAAACGCCGGCATCCCGTCGTCCGGCTTCAGCACCGGTATCTCGGACTGCATCCACGAGGCGTGCGACAACCTCGCCAACGTGGACCCGAAGACGGAGACCACCAGCACCGATGCCCTCATCGGCGTGCTGTGGAAACTCGCCGCCACCCCTCCCCGACACTGACCCCCATCCCCAGGAACGAGACATGCGCAGACTGCTGAACCGACGCCGCAGAACCGCTGCCGCCCTCGTGGCCGCGGTCGTGAGCGGCACCTTACTGACCGTTCTCCCTGCCTCGGCCGCCGTCGGCGGTCCGGGCGTCGGTGATCCGTACTTCCCCGACGACGGCAACTCCGGCTACGACGTCTCCCGCTACGACGTCCGTATCGCCTACGACCCGGCGCGCACCGACCACCTGGACGGCGACACCACCGTCACCGCCCGCGCCCTGACCGGCCTGGACCGCTTCAGCCTGGACCTCAAGGGCTTCACCGTGGCATCGGTCACGGTGGACGGCACCCCGGTGAAGGCGTTCTCCCGGTCCGGGGCCCATGAGCTGGTCATCACCCCGGCCCGCCCGGTCGTGCAGGGCACGACGTTCGCGGTCCGGGTGAAGTACGCGGGCAAGCCCGACGCCGAGGGCTGGCACACCCTGAAGAGCGGCGGCGCGTACGTGGCGGGCGAACCGCACGCCGCGACCTCCTGGTATCCCGCCAACGACCACCCGTCCGACAAGGCCACCTTCGCCCTCACCGCGACCGTGCCCGACGGCTGGACGGCCGTCGGCAACGGACTGCCCGGCCCGGTCACTATGAAGGACGGCAGGAAGACCTTCCACTGGTTCGAGGACAAGCCGCTGGCGACGTACCTCAGCACCGTCGCCATCGACAGGTTCACCGTCCACCGGGGAAAGACGGCCGCCGGAACACCGGTCATCACGGCTTACAGCCCGGACACCGTCATCGACCCGGACGCCGAGGCCGAGCAGACGGAGATTCTGGACTTCCTGACCGCCAAGTTCGGCCCGTACCCCTTCTCCTCGGCGGGCGCAATCCTTGTCGGCGGCACGAAGGAGCCCACCGGCGGCGCCATCGCCCTGGAGACGCAGAGCCGCCCCACGTACAGCGGCGGAATGCTCTTCGACGCCTCGGTGGTCCATGAGAACACCCACCAGTGGTTCGGTGACAGCGTCTCGTTCAAGGACTGGCGGGACGGCTGTGCGGCGGAGTGCTTCGCCCAGTACGCCGGGCAGTTGTGGGAGGAGCACAAGGGCGCCGACCTGGATCAGGACTACTACCGTTCCGAGATCGAGAACTACCGCGACGACCCGTCGTTCTGGTCCACCAGGCTCTACGACCCGGGCCCGGGGAAGGAGTTGCATTCCGCGCTGTACTTCAAGGGTTCGCTGATGCTGCACGCCCTGCGGCGCACGGTCGGTGACGACGCGTTCTTCCGGACGCTCAGGACCTGGACCCATGACCACGCGTACGGCAACGCCTCGTTCCGGCAGTTCGAGGCGCTGGCGGCGAAGGTCTCGGGCAAGGACCTCAAGGGCTTCTTCGGGGCGTGGGTCGACGGCACGGTGATCCCGCCGGAGAAGTACCTCTGTCCCGGCAGCCTGGGCTCGCCGACGGGCTGAACCTGCGTGCGGCGTGCGGCGTGCGGCGTGCGGCGTGCGGCCAATGGTCCGGGGCCGGCCGCGAAGGCCGGCCCCGGTGCTCTCAAGCTCCGTTCACCAGCTGCTTGAGAGCGATGTTGAGCTGGAGGACGTTGACCCTCGGTTCCCCCACGAAGCCGAGAATCCGGCCGTCCGTGTGCTGCTCGACGAGCTTCTCCACCTGCTCGACGCCCAGATGGTTCCGCTCGGCGACGCGGCGCACCTGGAGCTGTGCGTACGCCGGGGAGATGGCCGGGTCGAGGCCGGAGCCCGAGGAGGTGACGGCGTCGGCCGGCACGTCGGCGGGGCTGACGGGGTGGCCGGGGACGGAATTGTCCTTGACGACGGCGGCCTTGGCGGCTGTCACCGCGTCGATCAGTTCCTTGCTGTCGCCGGAGCGGTTGGTCGCGCCGGAGAGGATCAGCTTGTACTGGGTGTTGACGCTGTTGGTGCCGAGGCCGTTGGAGGGGCGCGGCTGGAACCACTTGAGGTCCGGGGCCGCGGTCTGCTGCCCCTTCTTCAGCGGCAGGTCGTAGCGCTGGCCGATCAGTTCGGAGCCGACGACCTTGCCGTTCGCGGTGATCTCGGAGCCGTTGGCCTTGTCGGGGAAGATGCCCTGGGCGACACCCGTCACGGCGAGTGGGTAGAGCACGCCGCAGACGACGGTGAGGACGAGCAGGGCACGCAGCCCGGCCCAGAGCAACCGGACGGTGTTTGCTACGGAGTTGTTCATGGCAGGTCAGCCGATTCCGGGGATGTGGGAGATGATCAGGTCGATGATCTTGATGCCGATGAACGGGGCGACCAGGCCGCCCAGGCCGTAGATCCCGAGGTTGCGCCGGAGCATCGAGTCGGCGCTGCTGGGCCGGTAGCGCACGCCCTTCAGGGCGAGCGGCACCAGTGCGATGATGATCAGCGCGTTGAACACGACCGCCGACAGGATCGCGGACTCCGGCGAGGACAGCCGCATGATGTTGAGCGTGTCCAGGCCGGGATAGACCACCGCGAACATCGCCGGGATGATCGCGAAGTACTTCGCGACGTCGTTGGCGATCGAGAACGTCGTCAGCGCACCCCGGGTGATGAGCAGTTGCTTGCCGATCTCGACGATCTCGATCAGCTTGGTGGGGTTGGAGTCCAGGTCCACCATGTTCCCGGCCTCCTTGGCGGCCGAGGTGCCGGTGTTCATGGCCACGCCCACGTCCGCCTGGGCCAGCGCGGGCGCGTCATTGGTCCCGTCGCCCGTCATCGCGACGAGCTTGCCGCCCGCCTGCTCCCGCTTGATGAGGGCCATCTTGTCCTCGGGCGTGGCCTCGGCGAGGAAGTCGTCGACCCCTGCCTCCTCGGCGATGGCCTTCGCGGTCAGCGGGTTGTCGCCCGTGATCATGACCGTCTTGATGCCCATCCGGCGCAGTTCGTCGAACCGCTCCCGCATCCCCTCCTTGACGACGTCCTTGAGGTGGATGACGCCCAGGACCCGGGCACCCTGTCCGTCCTCCAGAGCCACCAGCAGCGGTGTGCCGCCTGCCTCGGAGATCCGCTCGGTGAGCGTCCGTGTCTCCGGCGAGACACTGCCGCCGCGCTCCTTGACCCACGCGACGACGGAACCGCTCGCGCCCTTGCGGACCCTGCGTCCGTCGACGTCCACGCCCGACATCCGCGTCTGGGCGGTGAACGCGACCCATTCGGCCTGCCGCAGTTCGCCCTGGTGGCGCTCGCGCAGCCCGTACTTCTCCTTGGCGAGCACGACGATCGAGCGGCCCTCGGGCGTCTCGTCGGCCAGCGAGGACAGCTGGGCGGCGTCCGCCAGTTCGGCCTCGGTCGTGCCCTTGACCGGGACGAACTCGGCGGCCTGCCGGTTGCCGAGCGTGATGGTGCCGGTCTTGTCGAGCAGCAGGGTCGAGACATCGCCGGCGGCCTCGACGGCACGCCCCGACATCGCGAGCACGTTGCGCTGCACCAGCCGGTCCATCCCCGCGATTCCGATCGCGGAGAGCAGCGCTCCGATGGTCGTCGGGATCAGGCAGACCAGCAGCGCGGTCAGCACGATCATCGACTGCTTCTGGCCCGCGTAGATCGCGAACGGCTGGAGGGTGACGACGGCGAGCAGGAAGACGATGGTGAGGGACGCGAGCAGGATGTTCAGCGCGATCTCGTTGGGCGTCTTCTGCCGGGCCGCGCCCTCGACCAGGGCGATCATCCGGTCGATGAACGTCTCACCGGGCTTGGTGGTGATCTTGACGACGATCCGGTCGGAGAGCACCTTCGTACCACCGGTGACGGCCGAGCGGTCGCCGCCGGACTCCCGGATGACCGGCGCCGATTCACCCGTGATCGCGGACTCGTCGACGCTGGCGACACCGTCGACGACGTCCCCGTCGCCGGGGATGATGTCACCGGCCTCGCAGACCACCAGATCGCCGACGCGCAGTTCGGTGCCGGGGACCCGCTCCTCGTTCGTGCCGATGATCCGCCGGGCGACGGTGTCGGTCTTGGCCCTGCGCAGCGTGTCGGCCTGCGCCTTGCCGCGCCCTTCGGCGACCGCCTCCGCCAGATTGGCGAAGATCGTGGTCAGCCACAGCCAGACCGCGATCGCCCAGCCGAACCAGTCGCCGGGGTTCAGGCACGCCAGCACGGTGGTGAACACCGAACCGATCAGCACCACGAACATCACCGGGGACTTGACCATCACCCGGGGGTCGAGCTTGCGTACGGCGTCGGGGAAGGACTTGAGCAATTGTCCGGGGTCGAACAGGCCCCCGCCGACGCGTCCTTCGCTGTGGTGACCCGTGGGCGCGTCCTGGTGGGGTGCCCGGGTGGGGGTGACAGTGGACATCGAGTCCTCTTGCTTCGTACGAGTGGTCATGACGCCAGCCCTTCGGCCAGCGGCCCCAGCGCCAGGGCCGGGAAGTACGTCAGCCCGGTGATGATCAGGATCGTCCCGACCAGCAGCCCGCTGAACAGCGGCTTGTGCGTGCCCAGGGTTCCCACGGTCGCCGGTACGGGCTTCTGCTCGGCGAGCGAGCCGGCCAGGGCCAGCACGAACACCATCGGCAGGAAGCGGCCCAGCAGCATCGCGAGACCGATGGTCGTGTTGAACCACTGCGTGTCCGCGTTCAGCCCGGCGAAGGCCGAACCGTTGTTGTTCGCACCCGAGGTGTACGCGTACAGCACCTCGGAGAATCCATGGGCACCGGAGTTCAGCATGGAGTGCGGCGGGGTCGGCAAAACCAGTGCCGCGGCGGTGAAGCAGAGCACCAGCGCCGGGGTGATCAGGATGTAGCAGGCCGCGAGCTTGATCTGCCGGGTGCCGATCTTCTTGCCGAGGTACTCGGGCGTACGACCGACCATCAGGCCCGCGATGAACACCGCGATGATCGCCATGATCAGCATGCCGTAGAGGCCGGACCCGACCCCGCCGGGAGCGATCTCGCCGAGCTGCATGCCCAGCATCGTGATGCCCCCGCCGAAGCCCGTGTACGAGGAGTGGAAGGAGTTGACCGCACCCGTGGAGGTGAGCGTCGTGGCCACGGCGAAGATCGACGAGCCGGCGATCCCGAACCGGGTCTCCTTGCCCTCCATGGCCCCGCCCGCGATGTCGAACGCGGGCCCGTGGTGGCTGAACTCGGTCCACATCATCAGGGTGGTGAAGCCCAGCCAGATGACACCCATCGCCGCCAGGATCGCGTAGCCCTGCTTCAGCGAGCCGACCATCCGTCCGAACGTCCGCGTGAGAGCGAACGGAATGACCAGGATCAGGAAGATCTCGAAGAGGTTGGACAGCCCGTTGGGGTTCTCGAACGGGTGGGACGAGTTGGCGTTGAAGTAGCCGCCGCCGTTCGTACCCAGTTCCTTGATGACCTCCTGCGAGGCCACCGCTCCGCCGTTCCACTGCTGCGAACCGCCCATGAACTGGCCGACCTCATGGATGCCGGAGAAGTTCTGGATGGCTCCGCAGGCGACCAGCACCAGCGCGCCGACCACGGCGATCGGAATCAGGATCCGGACGGTGCCGCGCACCAGGTCGGACCAGAAATTGCCCAGCTCACCGGTGCGGGAGCGGGCGAAGCCCCGTACCAGCGCCACCGCGACGGCGATGCCGACGGCGGCCGAGACGAAGTTCTGCACCGCGAGGCCGCCGGTCTGGACGACGTGGCCCATGGCCTGCTCGCCGTAGTACGACTGCCAGTTGGTGTTCGCGACGAACGAAGCCGCGGTGTTGAAGGCCTGATCGGGGTCGATCGAGGCGAAGCCGAGCGAACCGGGCAGCACACCCTGGAGCCGCTGCAGCAGATAGAGGAAGAGGACGCTCACCGCGGAGAAGGCGAGGACCCCGCGCAGGTACGCGGGCCAGCGCATCTGTGCGTCGGGATTGACGCCTACGGCCTTGTACATCCACTTCTCGACGCGTAGGTGCTTCTGCGAGGAGTAGACGCCGGCCATGTAGTCACCGAGCGGACGGTATGCCAGCGCCAGCGCCACGACGAGCGCGAGAACCTGGAGCACACCAGCGAGGACGGGGCTCATATCGGGCTCAGAACCTCTCCGGATACAGAAGGGCGAGGATGAGATAGCCCAGCAGGGCGACGGCCACGACGAGGCCGACGACGTTTTCGGCGGTCACAGCTTGGCCACCCCCTTGGCGACGAGAGCCACCAACGCGAACACCGCGATCGTGGTGACGACGAAGGCCACATCGGCCATCGTGTGCTCCTAGATGAGGTACGGAATCTCTGACCTCCTGAGCAAACCTCGCGTCCCGGCCGTCCCGGCCTTGCGTTGATGGCTTCCTTACGGAGAGGGGCGGGCCTTTGACGGCGCACATACGTGCCCTATACGCGCCCCATACGCGCCCCTTTGTGCGCCGTTCAGCCACCACGACAGCCGGCCCCTGGACGCGTTCCCTGGACGCGGAAAGGCCGGTGGGCCGCACCCCCTCGAAGGGGGTACGGCCCACCGGCCTTCAGCTCTGCCGGGCGGCAGCCCTCATCCGCTCAGCGCACCTCGGTGATCTCGGGTCCGCGCTGGAGCTGGCCCATGCCGCCGGAGAACTTGGAGTTCTCCTGGTTCTCCTGCTGGACGCCCTCGGGCACCATCTGGGCGTCGTTGGGGAGCTTGAGGACGATCGGATCGCGCGGCGCCATCGGGCCCTCGCCACGGACGACCACGGTGTCCCGGAAGATCGTCTCCAGCAGCCCCGCGGCCTCCGGCTGCACGGCACCCTGGCCGGAGATCACTCCGCGCAGGAACCAGCGCGGCCCGTCGACGCCGACGAAGCGCACCAGCTGCACCCCGTTCGTCCCGTCGGGGAGCTGTACGGGGACCTGGGCGCGCAGCTCCCAGCCCAGCGGACCCTCGACCTCGTCGATGATCCCACCCTGCTGGGTGATGCCGGAGGCGATCTCCTCACGGACCTCGCCCCAGATGCCCTCCTTCTTGGGCGCGGCGAAGGCCTGCAGCTGAATGGCGCTGTCGTGCATCACCACGGTCGCGGCCACGATCGCGTCACCGGCCACCTCGACCCGCAGCTCCATGCCCTCGACGCCGGGCACGAACACGCCGCCCAGGTCGACCCGGCCCTCGCCGGGCTGGGAGACCTCGGTGATGTCCCACGGCCCGTCCGGCCGCGGCGCCGGCGGGAGATTCATCCGACGCGAGCCGCTGTCGGCCCCATCGGCGTCATCGGGCTCGTCGACGACCTGCTCGGCCTCGCGCGCTTCGTCCGCCATGTCCTCGGCGGAACCACTCTTCTTGCGACGTCCGAACACGTCACTGTCCTTCCCGGTCGGGTACGACCGAAGCGTAGCTGTTCCCGCCCTGGGTAATCCCGCCCCTGACGCCATCAACATCACCGGAAGCGTGCCCTCCGGTGGATCCGAAACCTCCCTCGCCGCGAGCCGAGCCGGGGAGCTCCGCCACTTCGTGGAAGCGAACCTTCTCGACCTGCTGTACGACCAGTTGGGCAATCCGGTCGAACCGCTCGAACCGCACGGGCTCCCGCGGGTCGAGGTTGATGACGATCACCTTGATCTCTCCACGGTACCCGGCATCAACCGTCCCCGGCGCATTGACGAGAGCGACTCCGCAGCGTGCGGCGAGACCGGACCGCGGGTGCACGAACGCCGCGTACCCGTCGGGCAGCGCGATCGACACCCCGGTGGGCAGCACCGCCCGCTCGCCCGGGGCCAGTTCGGCGGCCTCGGTGGTCACCAGATCGACCCCGGCGTCGCCGGGGTGCCCATAGGCCGGGATCGGCACGTCCGGGTCGACCCGGCGGATCAGTACGTCCACGGGATGGCGCATCAGGGGTTCACCTCGAACGCGCGGGCACGCCTGACCTGGTCGGGGTCGGCCATCGCGGCCTGGATCTCGGCCGGGCGGCCGTTGTCGATGAAGTGGTCGATCTTCACCTCGATGAAAAGGGCCTCGGCACGGACCGCCACGGGCCCCTCCGGGCCGCCGATCCGGCCCGTCGCCCGGGAGTAGATCTTCCGGCCGTGCACCGCGGTGATCTCGGCGTCGAGGTGCAGCACGGTGTCCACCGGAACCGGGGCGACGAAGTCGGTCTCCAGCCGTCCGGTCACCGCGATCACCCGCAGCAGCCAGTTCAGCGAGCCGAGCGTCTCGTCCAGCGCGGTGGCCAGAATGCCACCGTGTGCCAGGCCCGGGGCACCCTGATGGGCGGCCTTCACGGTGAACTCGGCCGTGACGCTGACACCCTCGCCGGCCCGTGCCTGGAGGTGCAGCCCGTGCGGCTGTCCCTCGCCGCAGCCGAAACAGTGTTCGTAGTGCGCGCCGAGGAGTTCGCCGGGGGCCGGGGCTTCGGGGTGCCGGACCGGCTTCACCGCGTCGGCCGGGGGCTTCAGAGCCGCAGATGTTCCACTCACAGGCGCAGACCTTACCCGCGCGGCCACCCGCGGGTCGCGCCGTGCCAAGCTTGGGTTCATGCAGCCTTCCACCCCGCCTTTCGACGAACGACTGACCGCGCCCCGTTCGTGGTGGCTCATCGCCTTCCTGGTCGGCATCGCCTGTGCCCTGATGCTGTTGCCGCTCGGCGGCCTGCCACTCCTGGCCGGCCTGGTGGGCGGCACGGCCCTTTCGGCGGTCGCGGTCAGCTCCTACGGTTCGGCCAGGATCCGGGTCGTCGCGGGCGCCCTGGTGGCCGGTGACGCGCGCATTCCGGTGTCTGCGCTCGGCAGGGCCGAGGTGCTGGACGAGGAGGAGGCGCGTGCGTGGCGCTCGTACAAGGCGGACACCCGCGCGTTCATGCTGCTGCGCAGCTACATCCCGACGGCGGTGCGGGTGGAGGTCACCGACCCGCAGGACCCGACGCCGTACGTCTATCTGTCGACCCGCGAGCCGCAGGCACTGGTCGCCGCGCTCAGCGCGGTACGGGCCTGAAAGGCACATGACGGTACGGGCCCGACCTTGCGGTACGGGCCCAAGAGGCGCGTCCGGGAAGCTCCGCCTGCCCGCGGGGCCCGGCACGCACGCGCGCGGCGTCGCCGTAGCGCCCTGGCCAAGTGCCCTGGTCCGGGGTTCTTCGAGATCCGGGCCGGCTTCGTTCTTCCATGGACTCGGGAGGAGCCCTTCACGGGCCCCCAGGGGCTCCGTCGGCATCCAACAGGCCTCCGACCCGCCGGAGCGGGTCCTGACTCCCCAGCTCGCCCGGCAGCCCCTTGCGCGGGGCGTCCGGACCCATCGGTGGCAGCTCCGGAAGGCGGTCCCAGGGGATCTGGCGCTTGCGCAGGTCCTTCCTGACCCGCTCGGCGAGCTTTCTGGTGTCGCGCCGGTTCATCATCGCCCCGACAGCGGCGCCGATCATGAACGGGACGAGATTCGGCAGGTCGCGCACCGTGCGCTTCATGATCTGCTGGCGCAGCTCGCGCTTCATCTGGCCGCCCAGCGCCGCGTTGACCGTCGCGGGATGGGCGACATCGATACCGCGCTCCTCCGTCCAGGACGTCAGGTAGGCGGTGGAACGCTGGGGGAGCCCGCCCGGCGGGCGCAGCCCGTAGACCTCGTGCAGCTCGGCGACGAGCTTCATCTCGATCGCGGCCACACCGGTGATCTCCGCCGTCAGCTCGGCGAGCATGGCGGGCGGTACGGGCATCATGGCCGCCGCGCCGATACCGGCGCCGACGGCGGCGGTGGCCTTGCTCGCGCCCGCGATGAGCTTGTCGGCGAGCTCCTCGGGCCCCAGGCCCGGGAACTGCTTGCGCAGGGTGGAGAGGTCACGCACAGGGACGCGGGGAGCCGTTTCGATGATCAGGTCGGCGATATGACCGATCGCGGCCCTGACGCTCTCCCCGCCCTTGCGCACTCCCCGTTTCACTGAACCCAGACGGCCTGCCCCGGTCACGGGCTCCGTCCTGTCGACCTGTCCGGCCCCATCGGCCGTGTCGACTCCCTCGACTGCCGTGACCACTTCGAGCGAGGCCGGCCGGCCCCGCTCGTCGTCCCGCACACCCGTGGAGGGTGGCAGGGCGGACCGCTCGGCAGGCGCTGCAACGCCTTCTGCCGGGCCTGTACCGCCCTGATTCGCCTCCGACGACCTCTTGCGCCGCAAGCGTCGCTTCCGGAACGGTGTGTCGCCTGCCACGGCCTGTTCGACCTAGTCGCAGTCGCGGCAGATCGGCTGGCCGTTCTTCTCGCGTGCCAACTGGCTCCTGTGGTGCACGAGGAAGCAGCTCATGCACGTGAACTCGTCGGCTTGCTTGGGCAGGACCCTCACGGCCAGTTCTTCGTTGGACAGGTCCGCGCCGGGCAGCTCCAGCCCTTCGGCCGCGTCGAACTCGTCGACGTCGACGGCGGACGCCGTCTTGTCGCTCCGTCGGGCCTTCAGCTCTTCAAGGCTGTCCTGATCGACGTCGTCATCGGTCTTGCGTGGGGTGTCGTAATCCGTTGCCATGTCGCTCTCCCCCTCTGGGTGTCTGCGGTGTCTCAGCGCACGTAACGCGTGAGAGGCCGGACTTGTGCCCGACCCGAGGCGGAGATTTTGCCTCACATCAAGGTCTGTTACTCAATCGACACCCAAAAGAACCGCTCGGGAGCGATCAGCTTGGGTGGCGATGGGGACCGTACACGGTCCCGGTGTCATGCTCCACGGGCGCCACCCCGTGTACTTCCCGTGATATCGGGCCCCGAAAACCCCGACTTTTGCGGGTTTTCCGGTGACGGCCCTGATCACGGAGCGTTGACGTCCCGATATTCGCCCCTGTGATCGATCACACACGGCCGCTCCGGGTTCAGGTCCCGAAAATTCCGCTCAAAGCGAACAAATTTATGTGGGCGCCGATCGCTCCGCCCAGCCTCTCAGACCGGCAGTGAGACACGCATCACAAGACCACCCCCTTCGCGGG
The DNA here is from genome assembly GCF_055584025.1 of Streptomyces sp. NPDC104309. Classification (NCBI taxonomy): domain Bacteria; kingdom Bacillati; phylum Actinomycetota; class Actinomycetes; order Kitasatosporales; family Streptomycetaceae; genus Streptomyces; species Streptomyces sp. NPDC104309. Next base: position 33,761 of record NZ_JBVJMV010000017.1, read on the forward strand.
GTTCCGCGACGATACGGCCGCCGTGAGCGCGCGCCACGGAGCGCGCGATCGACAGTCCGAGCCCCACCCCCTTGTCGCTGCCCGTTCGCTCCGTACGCAGCCGTCTGAAGGGCTCGAAGAGGTTGTCGATCTCGTACGCGGGCACCACTGGGCCCGTGTTCGAGACCACCAGCACGGCATGGCCCGACTGCAGCTCGGTGGTGACCTCCACCCAGCCCCGCTCGGCGATGTTGTAGCGCACGGCGTTCTGTACGAGGTTCAGCGCGATCCGCTCCAGCAGCACGCCGTTGCCCTGGATCACGGCGGGGGCCAGCTCGCCACGGATCTCCACCCCCCGCTCCTCCGCCTCGCCGCGCGTCTGATCGATCGCGCGCGAGGCCACCTCGGAGAGGTCGACCGGTTTGCGCTCGATGATCTGGTTGTCGCTGCGGGCGAGCAGCAGCAGTCCCTCGACCAGCTGCTCACTGCGCTCGTTGGTGGCCAGCAGGGTCTTGCCGAGCTGTTTCAGCTCGGGCGGGGCCTGCGGATCGGAGAGATGGACCTCCAGCAGCGTCCGGTTGATCGCGAGCGGGGTCCGCAGCTCGTGCGACGCGTTCCCGACGAACCGCTGCTGGGCGGTGAAGGCCCGCTCCAGGCGGTCGAGCATCTCGTCGAAGGTGTCGGCGAGCTCCTTCAGCTCGTCGTCCGGGCCGTCCAGCTCGATCCGGCGGGACAGATCCGTTCCGGCCACCCGGCGGGCGGTGCGGGTGATCCGGCCCAGCGGGGAGAGCACCCGGCCCGCCATGGCGTAGCCGAAGGCGAAGGCGATGATGCTCAGACCCACGAGGGCCAACAGCGACCGGTTGAGAAGCGTGTCGAGTGCCTGCTGGCGCTGGTGGTTGACGCAGGAGTTCATCGCGGCGTTGAAGGAGTTCGGTGATGCCTTCTCGGGCAGGTTGCAGACCTCACTCGTCACCTGGCCGTTGACGATCTTGAACGGCAGCTCGCTGCCCACATGCAGGGCCTGCGCGGCCAGCATGTAGATGATCGACAGCAGCAGAATGCCCGCGATCAGGAACATGCCGCCGTACAGCAGCGTCAGCCGTATCCGGATGGTCGGCCGCAGCCAGTAGGGCGGCTCCTGCTGTTTGGGCTCCCAGGTGGGCTTCGGAGGCGCCGTCGGCGGCGCCGGGACGGAGGGCATCGGCCGTCAGATCCGGTAGCCGGAGCCGGGCACGGTGACGATCACGGGCGGCTCGCCGAGTTTGCGACGCAGCGTCATGACCGTCACCCGGACGACATTGGTGAACGGGTCGGTGTTCTCGTCCCAGGCCTTCTCCAGCAGCTGCTCGGCCGAGACGACCGCGCCCTCGCTGCGCATCAGGACCTCCAGCACGGCGAACTCCTTCGGCGCGAGCTGGATCTCGGCCTCGCCCCGGAAGACCTCGCGCCGGTTGGGGTCGAGCTTGATGCCCGCGCGCTCCAGGACAGGCGGCAGCGCCACCGTCGTACGCCGGCCCAGCGCCCGTACCCGTGCCGTGAGCTCGCTGAAGGCGAACGGCTTGGGCAGATAGTCGTCGGCGCCCAGCTCCAGGCCCTCCACCCGGTCGCTGACGTCGCCGGACGCGGTGAGCATGAGCACCCGGGTGGGCATGCCCAGCTCGACGATCCGGCGGCAGACGTCGTCGCCGTGCACCAGGGGGAGGTCCCGGTCCAGCACCACGACGTCGTAGTCGTTGACCTCGATGCGCTCCAGGGCCGCGGCGCCCTCGTACACGACATCGACGGCCATGGCCTCACGGCGCAATCCGGTGGCCACCGCATCGGCGAGCAGTTGCTCGTCCTCCACGACGAGTACGCGCACGGCGCTGTCCTTCCTTAGAAAAATCAGACGGAAATTTCAGAACGTCCCCATGTACTCACGGTCCGTGATGCGGGCCGCTCGTCGGTGATGCTCTGTGCTGCTCCATCCTGCCCGCAACGCGCATAAACCGGCGGTAAGACGGCGCTGGCCGACCCCGGGCTCCGGGGAATGCGCCGGATTTCCCGGCCAGTTGAGGTTTCTCTGAGCTTGAGGCTGGGGAGGACGCATTCACACCCGCGATCACGCCTTGAATGTGGCGTACCACTGGCCACTCCGTCCCCGGAGAGCGCGTGATCACCCGCCCTACCGCCTCCGCGCGGAGGGAAACCCGGGCACACCCCCGTGCCACCGACCCACGATGAGGGGGCGCATTATGGACGCTTTCACCGCAGGTCTGCTGCAACGAATCAAGACCACCGAGTCCGACCTCACGAAAGCGCGCGAGACGGGCGACGACTTCCTCGCGGATGTCGAGCAGGGCGAGCTGGACGACCTGCACCGCCTCGCCGCCGAGCACGGCGTCGAAATCGGCGCCACCAGCGTCTGAGCCGCGCGAGAAGGGCCCCTGATGCCGTTGTCCGGCGTCGGGGGCCCTTCTCGCGCGGCGGAAGGCTCCGGACGGTCGGTCTTTCAGGTCCTGTCCTGTCGATCTTCGTGGATCAGCCCGGGGCGTCTGGTGCGGTGCATCGCAAGGCGGAGGTTCGTCCTCGTACTGGACGTACTCGGGCGACACCGACAACGCGGCGAGGTGCCGCACCAGACGCCCCGGGCCCGCGAAGATCGGCAGGACAGGGCCTAGTCGTGCCAGGCTCCGAACTCCTCCAGGAGGCCCTGCAGCGGCTCGAAGACACCCGGCGTCGCGGCCACCGTCAGGTCACCGTCGGCGGGCAGCCCAGGACGGCCACCGGTGCACGCCCCCGCCTCCCGGGCGATGAGGTCACCGGCGGCGAGGTCCCACGGGTGGAGCCCGCGCTCGTAGTAGCCGTCGAGGCGGCCGGACGCGACATCGCAGAGGTCCACGGCGGCGGAGCCGCTGCGCCGGATGTCACGCAGCCTCGGGATCAGCTTCTGGGCCACGTCCGCCTGGTGCGTCCGGACGTGGCCGACGTAGTTGAAGCCGGTCGAGACGAGCGCCTGGTCGAGCGGGGGCGCGGGCCGGCAGCGCAGCGCGGTGCCCTCACCGTACGCACCGCCCTTCGCGTACGCGCCGCCGCCGAGCACCGCTTGGTACGTCTCGCGGCGCATCGGGGCCTCCACCACGCCCACGATGCGTTCGCCGTCCCGTTCGGCGGCGATGGAGACGGCCCATGTCGGCAGCCCGTACAGGTAGTTCACGGTGCCGTCGAGCGGGTCGATGACCCAGCGGATACCGCTGCTGCCCGCCGCGCTGGCCCCTTCCTCACCGAGGAAGCCGTCCTGGGGGCGGCGCTCGGCGAGGAATCCCGTGATCAGCTTCTCGGCGGCGATGTCCATCTCGGTGACGACATCGATGGGGCTCGACTTGGTCGCTGCCACTCCCAGGTCGGCCGGACGGCCGTCGCGCAGCAGCACACCGGCGCGGTGGGCGGCCTCCAGGGCGAGGTCGAGCAGTTCGGAGGGGTTCGGGTCGGTCACGGCGCTCCAGGGGGCTCTGACGTGCGGCAGGGGGCTTGTCACGCGTACGGGCTGTCGGCGCCCGCCACGGCGGGCTTGAGGGCCCGCGCCGGGCAGCAGCCGACCGGGCAGAGGTCATGGCTCGGGCCGAGCGTGCCCAGTGCGCACGGCCGCGCGCCGCGCCCCTGTTCGGCGGCTGCGCGCTCCAGCACCAGCTCCCGCACGGCGGCGGCGAACCGAGGGTCGGCGCCCACGGTCGCGGACCTGCGCACCGGGAGTCCGAGCTCGGCGGCCTTCGCGGTGGCCTCCGTGTCGAGGTCGTAGAGCACTTCCATGTGGTCCGAGACGAAGCCGATGGGGGCCATCACCACGGCGGGGACGCCTTCGCCGTGCAGTGTCTCCAGGTGGTCGCAGATGTCGGGCCCCAGCCACGGGATGTGCGGGGCGCCGCTGCGGGACTGGTAGACGAGCTGCCAGGGGTACTCCACGCCGGTCTCCTCGCGCACCGCGTCGACGATCAGCCGGGCGACGTCGAGGTGCTCGGCGACGTAGGCGCCGCCGTCGCCGTGCGCCTCCACCGGGCCCGAGGTGTCGGCGGCGGAGACGGGGATGGAGTGCGTGGTGAAGGCGAGGTGCGCCCCGCCCCGTACGTCCTCGGGGAGGTCGGCCAGCGAGGCGAGGACGCCGTCCACCATGGGCTGTACGAACCCGGGGTGGTTGAAGTAGTGCCGGAACTTGTCGACCCGGGGCACCGGCAGGCCCTCGGCCTCCAGGGCGGCCAGTGACTCGGCCAGGTTCTCGCGGTACTGGCGGCAGCCCGAGTAGGAGGCGTAGGCGCTGGTGGCGAGGACGGCGATGCGGCGGTGTCCGTCGGTGGCCATCCGGCGCAGGGTGTCGGTGAGGTACGGCGCCCAGTTGCGGTTGCCCCAGTACACCGGCAGATCGAGTCCGTGCTCCGCGAAGTCCTTGCGCAGGGCGTCCAGCAGAGCTCTGTTCTGGGCGTTGATCGGGCTGACGCCGCCGAACAGGAAGTAGTGCTTGCCGACCTCCTTCAGCCGCTCCTCGGGGATGCCGCGGCCACGGGTCACGTTCGCCAGGAACGGGACCACGTCGTCCGGGCCTTCGGGGCCGCCGAAGGAGAGGAGCAGGAGGGCGTCGTAGGGAGCGGGATCGCGCAGATCGGACATGGCACCGATCCTGCCACCCGCCTCGGACAGCGCTCCCACCGACATCGGCTCCCGGCCAACCCCGGTGTCGGGGCGCCGGTCCCGACCGTAAGCTGTACCGGCCATATTCACGCATTACTGGCGCGTGCGATCACGCTGTTCCGGAGCCCTCCTTGCCAAGTCCCTACCGCGCGATATTCGCCGCCCCCGGCACCAAGGGGTTCTCGGCGGCCGGATTCCTAGGCCGGATGCCGCTGTCCATGATGGGCATCGGCGTGGTGACCATGGTTTCCCAGCTCACCGGCCGTTACGGGCTCGCGGGCGCGCTCTCCGCGACGCTGGCGATGTCGGCGGCGGTGGTCGGACCGCAGATCTCCCGGCTGGTCGACCGGCACGGGCAGCGCCGCGTGCTGCGTCCCGTGACCCTGGTCGCGCTGGCGGCGGTGGCCGGCCTCCTGATCTGCGCGCAGCAGCGGCTGCCGGACTGGACGCTCTTCGTCTTCGCGGCGGGCGCGGGCTCCGTCCCCAGTGTGGGGTCGATGATCCGGGCCCGCTGGGCGGACATCTACCGCGGATCGCCGCAGCAGTTGCACACCGCGTACTCGTGGGAGTCGATCGTCGACGAGGTGTGCTTCATCTTCGGGCCGATCATCTCGATCGGTCTCTCCACCGCCTGGTTCCCGGAGGCGGGGCCACTGCTCGCGGCCGGCTTCCTGCTGGTCGGCGTCTTCTGGCTGACCGCGCAGCGCGCCACCGAGCCGGTGCCGCATCCGCGCGAGCAGCACACCGACGGCTCCGCGCTGCGCTCCACGGGGCTGAAGGTGCTGGTGGTGACGTTCGTGGCGACGGGGGCGGTCTTCGGGGCCATCGACGTGGTGACGGTGGCCTTCGCCGAGGAGCGGGGCCACAAGGCCGCGGCGAGCCTCGTGCTGGCCGTGTACGCGCTGGGGTCCTGCCTGGCCGGAGCTGTTTTCGGCCTGCTTCGCCTCAAGGGGCCGGCTTCCACCCGGTGGCTGGTGGGTGTGTGCGCGATGGCCGTGAGTATGATCCCCCTCCAACTGGCCGGGAGCCTCCCGTTTCTGGCCGTGGCGCTCTTTGTCGCGGGCCTCGCCATCGCACCGACGATGGTGACCACCATGGCCCTCGTCGAACGGCACGTACCGCGCACCAAACTGACCGAGGGCATGACCTGGACCAGCACCGGGCTCGCCGTCGGTGTGGCGCTCGGCTCCTCGGCCGCCGGCTGGGTGGTCGACGCGTCCGGGGCCGAGGCGGGGTACGCGGTGCCCGCGGTGGCGGGAGCGCTCGCGGCCGCGGTGGCGTTCCTGGGATATCGCCGGCTCAGCGGGCCGGTTCCTACGGAAGGGCGCGGGGCAGATGACCGACACCGACGCACGGACGACGACGAACGCGTGGCGTAACTGGGCTGGGAACGTCAGCGCCCGTCCGGTACGGGCCGTGTCCCCCGCCTCCGTGCCGGAACTCGCCGAGGCACTGCGCCGGGCGTCCGAGGACGGGCTGAAGGTGAAGCCGGTCGGCACCGGGCACTCCTTCACCGCCACGGCGGCCACCGACGGCGTGCTGATCCGCCCGGATCTGCTCACCGGCATCCGGAAGATCGACCGCGAGGCGATGACGGTGACCGTCGAGGCCGGCACCCCGCTGAAGCGGCTGAACACCGCTCTGGCCAGGGAGGGCCTGTCGCTCACCAACATGGGCGACATCATGGAGCAGACCGTCGCCGGGGCCACCTCCACCGGAACCCACGGCACCGGCCGTGACTCGGCGTCCATATCCGCGCAGATCCGCGCCCTCGAACTCGTCACGGCCGACGGCACGGTGCTGGCCTGTTCCGAGAAGGAGAACGCCGACATCTTCGCCGTCGCCCGGATCGGGCTGGGCGCCCTGGGTGTCGTCACGGCGATCACCTTCGCCGTGGAGCCCGTCTTCCTGCTGACGGCCCGCGAGGAACCGATGGGCTTCGACCGGGTCACGGCCGATTTCGACGAGCTGGTCGCCGAGAACGAGCACTTCGAGTTCTACTGGTTCCCGCACACCGGCAACTGCAATACCAAGCGCAACAACCGCAGCGCGGGCCCCGCCGCCCCGCCCGGGAAGGTCAGCGGCTGGATCGAGGACGAGCTCCTCTCCAACGGGATCTTCCAGGTGGCCTGTTCGCTCGGGCGGGCGGTCCCGGCCACCATTCCCTCGATCGCCAAGATCTCCAGCCGTGCCCTGTCGGCCCGTACGTACACCGACATCCCTTACAAGGTCTTCACCAGCCCGCGCCGGGTGCGCTTCGTGGAGATGGAGTACGCGCTGCCGCGCGAGGCCGCCGTGGAGGCGCTGCGCGAGGTCAAGGCCATGGTCGAGCGTTCACCCCTGCGGATCAGCTTCCCGGTGGAGGTCCGTACCGCTCCCGCCGACGACATCGCGCTCTCCACGGCGTCGGGCCGGGAGAGCGCGTACATCGCCGTCCATCTCTACAAGGGCACGCCCTACCAGGCGTACTTCACGGCGGTCGAGCGGATCATGACCGCCCACGCCGGCCGCCCGCACTGGGGCAAGGTCAACACGCGCGATGCCGAGTACCTCGCCGGGGTGTACCCGCGGTTCGGCGAGTTCACCGCCGTGCGCGACCGGCTGGACCCGGACCGGCTCTTCGGCAACGACTATCTGCGCCGGGTACTGGGCGACTGAGCGCCGCGGCCGTTCACTGCCCGGTGCCCGTGCCCGAGGTGGCTCGGTCGCCCTGCGCGGGGGCGTCGCCCGCACCCGTGGAGTTCGGGCCGGTGCTGCCGCCGTTGCCGGGCGCCGACGGGGAGGGCGTGGCCGCCGGGGACGGGCCGGTCACGCTTCCGGTCTTGTCGGACTGCGTGGGGCTGGGCGTCGGATCGGCCGAGGAACGGCCGCCCTGACCGGAGTCGGGTTTCCCGCTCTGCCCGTCCTGTGCGCCCGTGCCGGGCGTCGCACCGCTCTCCTGGCCCGGGGTCTGCCCCCGGGCGGGTTCGTCGCTGGTCGACGGTGCCGGGTCGTTCGGCCCCGAGCCCCGTTCCCCACCACGTACGACGGAGCCCACGGTGGTTCCCTGGCCGCCGCTCAGGTCATTGCCGGAGACCAGCTCGAACGTGGTGATGCCGGCCATCGTCACGGCGAAGACGACGACCGCCCCGAGCGCCGGCCGCTTCCAACCGCGGAGCCGGGTGCCGTGGGTGGTGGCTTCGGAGAACTCCTCGTCCTGGTCCGGACGGCCCGCCGTCGTCGACCGCGTCCCGTCGAACTGCCGCGGCAGCCGCGTACGGTCCGGATCCACATCCACCGGCACGCTGCGCAGCGCGGTCGTGGCGTCGGCCTCACGCAGCACGGTGGTGGCGTCCACGACGGGCATCATCGCGGTGGCGTCCGCGGCTCCGTGGAGAGTTTCGGCCGGTGGCCGCCGCTCCCCCTGGGCCCCGCGCGCGTCGACCGTCTCCCGCGTACGCACGGTCACTTCCCGGCCCGGGTGCTTCACCTGCACCGTGACCTCGCGGATCTGCTCCCCCGTGCGGCGGAAGAAGTGCTGGAAGACCGAACCGCCACAGGTGGCGACGACGCTCATGACGCCCGCGCCGAGGATCGTTCCGTACACGCCCAGCTGGGAGGCGGCCACCGCTGCCGCGACCGCTGCCACCGCGCTGCCCGCCACCTGCGGCAGGCTCAGGTCTATACGCCTTTCTTTGGGTTCTATGTCACTTTCCGGCTTCTGCACCATTTCCAGCCCTTGATTGACATCTCTCCCACCATGCAACAGGAAGGGACATTTGAGCGAAGTGAATAGTTCCGCTTCAGGGGATTGTGTGAAGCAGGACACGCAGGGAGGTCATCCCGCATCGGGCCGGGTAGCTCAACTCCCGCACCTGACGAGAACTTCGGCGGCGCGGCGGTCCACCCACATGGCCCGAATGGAGTACTGTGGCGAGCCCTGGGGCCGGACTCCCACGTGGGTGTCCGGGATCTTCGGGAGGGGGCCGAAGGAGGCACTCGATCCGGCGGCGCCACGGCATAGCACGGGGACTGGCTACACGAGGTGACCAGCGGTCACATTGTGTTGCACAATAGGTCACCGTGTCATACCGGCGATCAAGGGCTCACGCCCGACACGCCGGGCAACACGGCAATGTTGTGGCAGGCTGCACCCGGGCAGGCCACACTCGACTAGCGGAAGCAGCGACGCACGTGACGTCGGCAGGCACCACCCGGGAGGTCCCCATGCCCGAACTGCGTGTCGTGGCCGTCTCCAACGACGGCACACGACTGGTGCTCAAGGCTGCGGACAGCACGGAGTACACGCTTCCGATCGACGAGCGGCTGCGAGCCGCCGTGCGCAACGACCGCGCGCGGCTCGGCCAGATCGAGATCGAGGTGGAGAGCCACCTCCGCCCCCGCGACATCCAGGCCCGGATACGAGCCGGTGCCTCCGCGGAGGAGGTCGCTCAATTCGCCGGCATCCCGGTCGACCGTGTCCGCCGCTTCGAGGGCCCCGTGCTCGCGGAGCGCGCCTTCATGGCCGAGCGGGCCCGGAAGACTCCTGTGCGCCGTCCCGGCGAGAACACCGGCCCCCAACTCGGCGACGCGGTGCAGGAGCGGCTGCTGCTGCGCGGCGCCGACAAGGAGACCGTCCAGTGGGATTCCTGGCGCCGCGACGACGGCACCTGGGAGGTCCTGCTGGTCTACCGGGTCGCGGGAGAGCCGCACTCGGCGAGCTGGACGTACGACGCGCCGCGCCGGCTGGTGCAGGCCGTGGACGACGAGGCACGTTCGCTGATCGGCGAGACCGACGACGTCGCCGCGCCCGAGCCGAGTTTCCCGTTCGTGCCCCGGATCGCCCGGCTGCCCCGCGACAGGCCGCTCGACCGCGCCCTGGACCGCCAGATGGAGCGCCCGACGCCCCCGGCTCCCGAGCCCGAGGAACACATCGGCGGCATCTCGGCCGGCGAGCGTGATTCGCTGACCAGCCTGCTGGAGGCGGTACCGAGCTTCCGTGGCGACATGGTGGTGCCCGAGCGGCCCGCGCCGCCCGAACCTCCGGCCATCGAACCCGCCGCGCAGGAGCCGGAGACCGATGAGCCGCCTGCCGCGGCGGCCTCCCTCGGTGCCGGTTCCGCCTATGCGGATGTGCTGATGCCGCGGGCGGTGGCGGGGCACCGCGACCGGCTGACCGGGACGACGGACCGCCAGGCCGAGGCGGACGGTGTCCGGCCGGGCCGCCGGGCCGCCGTGCCGAGCTGGGACGAGATCGTCTTCGGCACGCGCCGCAAGAAGCAGGACTGAACGGGGTGACCGCGGCATGACGAGGGCCCGTACGCCGCTGCGTACGGGCCCTCGTGTCTTACGCGCCCCTGGTGCCTTACGCGACGCTCGCGACGGATGCGCGGCCTGCGCCCCGGCCGTGCGCGGCCGGGGCGCCCTGCGGCGGTGCCGGTCGATCCGCGCGGCGCGGGTTCCGTTACTGGGGGTCGGGGCCCGTGGCGACCGGGCGGGACTCGTCTCCGGACCACTCGGACCAGGAACCCGCGTACAGCGCCGCGGGGATCCCGGCGATGGCCAGGGCCAGCACCTCATGGGCGCCGGACACGCCGGAGCCGCAGTAGACGCCGACCTCCGGCGCCCGGTCGGCGCCGAGCCCCTCGAAACGGGCCGCCAGCGACCGGGCGGGCAGGAATCGGCCGTCGTCCCGTGCGTTCTCGGCGGTCGGAGCCGAGACCGCACCCGGGATGTGCCCGCCCACCCGGTCAATGGGCTCCACATCGCCCCGGTAGCGCTCGGCGGCTCGCGCGTCGAGCAGCAGTCCGGTACGAGCCAGCGCCGCCGCCCCGTCCGCGTCCAGCAGCGGCAGCGCACCGGGGGCCGGCCGGAAGTCGCCCTCGACCGGGATCGGGGTCTCCTTCTGGAGCTCCCCCTTCCAGGCCGCGAGACCGCCGTCCAGAACCCGCACGTCCTCGTGCCCCGTCCAGCGCAGCAGCCACCAGGCGCGCGCCGCCGCCCAGCCCTGGCCGCCGTCGTACACGACCACCGGAGTGTCCCGGGAGACGCCGGCCCGGCGCATCACCGCGCCGAACTCCTCCGGATCGGGCAGCGGATGACGGCCCCCGGCGCCCGCCGGACCGGCGAGTTCCGCGTCCAGATCGACAAAGACCGCGCCGGGGATGTGCCCGGCCTCGTAGTCGGGTCGGCCGTGCGGGCCGCCCAGCTGCCAACGTACGTCCAGGAGCGCCGGCGGACGTGGCCCCGCCGACTCGCTCACGTATTCGGATGCGGTGATGATGGGCTTCATGGGTGCCATCCTCGCGCAGGAGCCGCCCCACTCGTCATACCGTCGAAACGGACGTACCGCCCAAAACCGGTCTTCCTCAGTCGAGATCCCGGAAAGTGCGGCGCGGCCGGGGCACATCGTGCGCCGGGTGGTGCAAGCATCTGCACGGGGCGTACACATCCTGTACCGCACGGCGGCACACCGGCCCCGTTCCCCCCGTACGGCCACCACGATGGTCCGAGGAGAGAGTGACGATGACCGAGGCTGCCGCCCGGCGAATGCCTGGAACACCTTGCTGGGTGAGTCTGATCGTGCACGGACTGAGCGCGACCCAGGACTTCTACGCCGCCCTGTTCGGCTGGGAGTTCGTGCCCGGACCGGACCAGTTGGGTCCGTACGTCCGCGCGCTGATTGACGGGAAAGTGGTCGCGGGCATCGGACAACTACCGCCCGAACGCCATCTGCCGGTCGCCTGGACGACTTATCTGGCCACCGACAACGCCGATGTCACGGCGGAGGTGATCCGCTCCTGCGGCGGCACGGTGGCCGTCGGACCGCTCGACGCGGGTGAAGCGGGCCGGCTCGCCATCGCCTCCGATCCCAGTGGCGCGGTCTTCGGAATCTGGCAGGCCGCCGCGCATATGGGTACGGCACTCGCGGGCGCCCACGGCACCCCGGTCTGGAACGAGCTGATGACCCGCGAGACGTCAACGGTCTGCAAGTTCTACCAGACGGTCTTCGGCTACGAGGCGGAGGCCGTGGTCTCGGCCGATTTCGACTACCAGACCCTGCATCTGCGCGGCCGCCCGGTGGCCTCGCTGCACGGCGTCGGCCACGCCCTGCCGCGCGACCGGGGACCGCACTGGATGACGTACTTCGAGGTCGAGGACACCGACGAGGCCGCCCATCGCGTGGTGGATCTCGGCGGATACATCCTGCAGCCGCCCCGGGAGGGGTCGACCGGCCGGGTGGCGACCGTGGCGGACCCGGAGGGCGCGGCGTTCACGATCGTGCGGTCGGCGGCCCGCTGAGCCGTCGGGCCGCGGGGCGGTCAGCCGGTGCGGACCCGTTCGACATGGCGGTGGGCGGGTCCGGCCAGTCGGGCGTGTATCTCGTCGAAGAGTTCGGACGCTTCGGTTCCGCTCCACTCCGCAGGCAGCAGTTCACGCGCCACGCCCGGGTCGAGGTAGACGAGCCGACGCCAGTCGGTGAGGACCCTGATGTACGTCGTGAACGCCTCGCGGTCCGTCACCGGTCCGCCGCTCGCGATCTGCTCGGCCACCGGGCGGTGCGCCGCGAGGAATTCGACGTACAGCCGCTGCAGCCGGACGGTGTCCCACCAGGAGCGGACCTTCGCGGCCAGGTCCGCTCCGCCGTCCTCGTCCCTGTCCATGTCCTGGTCCCTCGCCACGGAGAGGTAGTCGGCCCGGAACAGGTCGGCGTACGAACGCAGCCCGTGCCGGGCCAGCATGTCCTCCGCCTCGTCGTGCACATGTCCCGGTGCGATCCACACCCCGGCCGACACGGAACCGAAGCCGAGCCGGGTCAGCTGGGTGCGCAGGGTGTGCCGCTTGGCCCGTTCGGACTCAGGCACGGAGAAGACCACCAGCACCCAGCCCTCGTCCACCGTGGCCCTGCGGGCCGCGAAGATGCGTGGATCACCGTCGCGCAGAATGTGTTCGGTCTCGGGTGAGATCCGGTATCCGGCGGCTCCGGAGACCGATTCCGCGTCGAGCAGTCCGGCGCGCTTCAGCCGCGAGACCGAGGAGCGCACGGTGGGGCCCTCGACACCGAGGTCGGCGAGCAGCTGGATCAGCGAGGCCACGGACATCCAGCCGTCGGTGTCGCGCGCGTACAGTCCGTAGACCGTCACGATCAGCTGCCTCGGCTGCACCTTGCCCAGCGGGCCCGGTTCGGACTCGGCCTCTTTTCCGCTCACCGTGTTCACAGCGTCATCCTAAGCATCCCTACCCGACGCCGGAGGGGACGGTTCAGGCGGAGGAGACGGGCAGCACATCCGGTGAGAGCGCGCCCGCGCGGGCGCTCGCGCTGGTCGTCCTGCGCTGGTGGTGACGGCGGCACAACACCTCGTAACCGACCTCGCCCGCCTGCTGATTGACGTCCCCCACCACCACCTGTGCGCCCTCGACGACCATCTCGCCGCCGACCGTTCGGGCATTGTGCGTGGCCCGAGCGCCGCACCAGCAGAGCGCTTCGACCTGGAGCGTCTCGACCCGGTCGGCCAGTTCGATCAGTCGCTGGGATCCGGGGAACAGCTTGGTCCGGAAGTCCGTGGTGATACCGAAAGCGAAGACGTCCATGTCGAGGTCGTCGACGACACGGGCGAGCTGGTCGATCTGGACGGGGGCCAGGAACTGCGCCTCGTCCACGATCACGTAGTCCGCCCGGCCGCCCCGGCTTATGCGGTCGACGAGGTACCCGTACAGGTCCATGCCCTCATCGGCCTCGACGGCCTCGGTGACGAGGCCCAGGCGCGAGGAGAGCTTCCCCTCTCCCGCCCGGTCGTCACGAGTGAAGATCACGCCTTGCAGGCCACGCGCCGAACGGTTGTGGCCGATCTGCAGCGCCAGCGTGCTCTTTCCGCAGTCCATCGTTCCGGAGAAGAACACAAGCTCGGGCATGAGGGGCTGAGGACCTTTCGGGCGGGGCGAGGCAGGACCGGGAAAACGGTGGTGGAGGACCTGCGGTGGGAAAAACGCGGTTACGAGCGTACTTCGAGCAGCGGCACGAGCTGCTCGACGGGGGTCATCGAACCGTGCATGCCGACCATCGCGGACTCGTGCGGCTCATTGACCGAGGCCGTGATCACCACGTCGTCATGGGCCGCCGCGACGACATCGCCGATCCTGCCGTGGACACGTTCGTCGACCTTCGGGCCGAACCAGCCGGCCGCGATCGCCTCGTCCCGGCTCGCCACCCAGAACTGCTCCCCGAGCACTTCCCGCCAGACGGTCAGTACGTCGTTCTCGGCCCCCGGGACCGCGTACACATGCCGTGCCCGGCCCTCGCCACCGAGCAGGGCGACGCCCGCACGCAGCTCCCAGTCCTCGTCGAAGTCGATCCGGGACCGCTCGTCGAAGGGGATGTCGATCATGCCGTGGTCGGCGGTGATGTACAGCGCCGAGCGGGGCGGGAGCTGTTCGGCCAGCCGCCGGGCCAGGCCGTCCGCGTACATCAGCTGTCCCCGCCAGGCGTCGGAGTCCACGCCGAAGCGGTGGCCCTTGCCGTCGACCTCGCTGTAGTAGGTGTAGACGAGCGAGCGGTCACCCGCGGCGAGCCGTTCGGCGGCGACGTCCATCCGCTCCTCGCCGGACAGCCGGCCGAGGAACGAGCCCCCGCTGAGTGCGACCTTGGTGAGCGGGGTCTGCTCGAAGGCGGGCGCGGAGACCTGGGCGGTGCACACCCCCGCGGCCTCGGCGAGCGAGAAGACGGTGGGGTACGGCTGCCAGGCCTTCGGCGAGGTCCAGGGCTTCCAGCGGAGCTGGTTCATCAGCTCGCCGGTCTCCGGATTGCGCGCGGTGTAGCCGGGCAGGCCGTGCTCGCCGGGCGGAAGTCCGGTGCCGACCGAGGCCAGCGATGTCGCGGTGGTGGCCGGGAAGCCCGCCGTCACCGGACAGCCGGTGCCACCGCGCGAGGTGGGGAGCAGGGAGTGCAGAAACGGTGCCTCGTCAGGGTGGGCCTTGATCTGCTCCCAGCCGAGGCCGTCGATCAGGAACACGCAGTTCCGGTCGGCCGGGGTGAGTTCGGGGATCGCCGCGGTGAAGCCCGGTACGCCCTGTCCGGCGACGAGCGTGGGCAGCAGATCGCCGAGCGAGCCGCTGCCGTACTCCGGGACCGGGGCGGTGTCGACGGGGAGCAGAACGGGGTCCTGCCAGGCCGGCTGGGCCATCAGCGGCCGGTCGCCGCGGTCGCGGCCGTGGCCTCGGAGAGCGACTGCGCGAAGGCAAGGGTCTGGCGCACGGTGTCCGGACCGTCACCGGCCTCGCTGACCCGCAGGCTCAGATCGTCGGCGGTGGAGCTGCCGGTGTAACCGTGGTCGGCCTCGCAGTTGGGGTCGCCGCACGCGGCCGGCTCCAGGTCGATGCGGGAGACGGCGCCCCAGCCGATGGTGAGGACGACCTCGCGGGGCAGTGTGCCCGGTACGTACTTCTCGGGGTTGGCCACGACGCGGCTGACCACGACCGACGAGATCCGGTCGAGCTTGACCGACTCCGTGGAGGTGGTGGCGTACGGCGTCGGGGAGCTGGTGTCCGCGTTCTGCTCGTCGGTGTGGCTGACGATGAATCGGTTGTCCGTCAGGACCAGGACCGTGACATGGCGCCGCACCTCGTTGGAGTCGAAGGTGGTCTCCTGGTGCACAAGGTACGAAGCGACCGGCTCACCGCCCACGGCGGCCTCCACCGCCTCGGCCACGAGGGCCGGGTAGTAGCCACTGCGCTCGATCGCCGCGCGCAGCCCCTGGGTCGTCGTACCGGTCTTAGCCATGAGCACCATCCTACGGGGGACGGACGACTGCCGGGGACGTTGTGCGGCAGGGCCGACCTGGGCCGGAGCGGCGAGGCAACCCGTGCCTTCGCGCCCCTCCGGCGACGGATGTCGAGGCCTGCCGCTCCGGTCAGTAGTTGGGGAGCCGACGGGGGCCGAGGTCGGTGCGGGCCGGGGGCGGCGAGAGCCGGACGCTCGCACCGAGAACGGTCAGTCCCTGGGTGGCGACCACGACCGGTTCCAGGGCGATGGAGACCACCTCGGGATGGTCGTCGACCAGCCTGGACACCCGCAGCAGCAGCTCTTCGAGCGCCGCGGTGTCCACGGGCGCCGCGCCACGCCAGCCGAACAGCATCGGGGCGGCCCGGATGGACCGGATCAGCTCGGCGGCGTCGCGGTCGGTGACCGGAACGAGGCGGTGGGCGGTGTCGCCGAGGAGTTCGGAGGGCGCGCCCGCGAGTCCGAAGGAGAGGACGGCGCCCGCCGCCGGGTCGATCGCGGCCCGGACAACGGTGTCGACGCCGCGCGGCGCCATGGCCTGGACGACGGGCTGGAGTTCCGCGGGCTTGCCGAGCAGCTCGGTCAGTTCGCCGTATGCCCGGCGCAGTGCGCTCTCGTTGGCGAGGTCCAGCCGGACACCGCCGAGATCGGCCCGGTGGCGCAGATGAGGGGCGGTGGTCTTGAGCGCCACGGGACAGCCGAGCCGGGCCGCCGCGGCGACGGCGGATTCCGGGTCGGGGGCCGGAAGGGCCGGTCGCACGGTGATGCCGTAGCGGCCCAGGAGTTCCCGCGCCTCGTCGGGCGCGAGCGGCCGGCCCCGCGGGTCGGGGTCGGAGCCGAGCAGGGCGTGGATCAGGTCGGCGGCACCCTGCTCGTCGATGGTGTCGTCGAGGAACTCGGGCACCTTGCCCGGCACGGCGGCCTGCCGTCGCCACTGCGCGTACCTCACCGCTTCGGCCAGGGCCCGCACGGCCCGCTCGGCGGCGGGGTAGGCGGGGATCCGGCCGTTACGGGGGCCGGATCCGGGGCCGTCCTCGCCGTCCACTCTGCTCGCTCCGGTTGCGGCGGCATCCGGTGCCGCGGGCCGCGCGGGACCGGTGGGCCCGAGTCCGGGGCCGGATGCCGCAAGGGCAGGCGTGGGGTCGGTGGCGGTTCCCTGCGCGGAGGCGTTGGTTCCGGCGTCCGTGAAGGCGGGGGCTCCGAGGGGCCGCGCCGAAGGGCGCGGCAGCGCGACCGTGCTGGTGGCCGCGGCGAGAGCCTCCGCCAGGCCGCCGATCTCCACATGGACGACGGCCACCGGCTTGGCGGGGCCGGCGGCCGCAGCCGTGTGCAGTGCGGTCGCCAGCACCTCTCCGCCGCCCGATTCCGCCTCGCCGTCCTCTCCCACCCACGGGATCGCCGTCACGACGA
Source organism: Streptomyces sp. NPDC104309 (assembly GCF_055584025.1). Classification (NCBI taxonomy): domain Bacteria; kingdom Bacillati; phylum Actinomycetota; class Actinomycetes; order Kitasatosporales; family Streptomycetaceae; genus Streptomyces; species Streptomyces sp. NPDC104309. Next base: position 50,571 of record NZ_JBVJMV010000017.1, read on the forward strand.
CCGAGTCGCAGCCCTCGTCGGCGAGTGCCTCGGCCAGGGCGTCCCGGAAGTCCTGCGGGGTGGCGGCGGTGGTGAGGTCGCGGGGCGGGCGCGGGCGAAGCCCCTCGGCCAGGCAGGCGTCGTACGTGAGCAGACCGAGCGACTCGGAGTTTCCGAGGATCGCGACCCGCGGCCCCGCCGGGAGGGGCTGGTCGGCGAGGAGGAGGCCCGCGTCGACCATCTCCGTCACCGTGTCGACGCGGATCACGCCCGCCTGCCGCATGAGCGCCGAGACCGTCGCGTCGGGGATCCGGCTGACCGGCACCGCGTGGCCGGGCGGAGTGGAGCCGCTGTGCCGGGCGCCCTTCACCACGACCACCGGCTTCACTGCCGCGGTGCGCCGTGCGAGGCGGGTGAACTTGCGGGGATTGCCGATCGATTCGAGGTACAGCAGGGCGACATCGGTGTCCGGGTCCTCGTACCAGTACTGGAGGAAGTCATTGCCCGAGATGTCGGCGCGGTTGCCCGCGGAGATGAAGGTGGAGAGGCCGGCGCCGCGCCGGTAGAGCCCGGAGAGCAACGCGATGCCGATCGCTCCGGACTGGGTGAACAGGCCGATACGTCCGGACGCGGGCGGCTCGGGGGCGAGGGAGGCGTTCAGCCGGACGGCCTCGGCGTTGTTGATGACACCGAAGGCGTTCGGGCCGATGATCCGCATCCCGTACGAGCGGGCCTGGCGGACGAGTTCCCGCTGTCGTTCCCTGCCTTCGGCTCCCCATTCGGCGTACCCGGCGGAGAGGACGACCAGGCCCTGGACGCCGTGCTCGCCGCAGTCGGCCACGGCCTCCGGAACCCGGTCGGCGGGGACGGCCACGACCGCGAGGTCGACCGGTTCGTCGATCTCGCCGACGGAACGGTGCGCGGGGACGCCGTCGATCGTGCCCCGGTCAGCGGGGAAGGCGCGATTCACGGCGTAGGCGCGGCCGGTGAAGCCGGCACCGAGGAGGTTGCGCAGGACCGTGCGGCCGACGCCGCCCGGAGTGCGGCCGACGCCGATGACGGCGACGGATCCGGGGGCGAGCAGTCGTTGCACGGAACGGGCCTCGGCGCGCTGCTCACGGCCACGCTGGACGGCGAGCGACTCCGCGGTCGGTTCGAGGTCCAGGGTGAGATGGACGGAACCGTCCTCGAAGCTGCGCTGCTGGGTGTAACCGGCGTCCCGGAACACCTTGATCATCTTGTTGTTGGCGGGCAGCACCTCGGCCGCGAAGCGGCGGATGCCCCGCTCGCGGGCGACGGCCGCGATGTGTTCGAGGAGCGCCGAGGCCACGCCCCGGCCCTGATGGGCGTCCTGGACGAGGAAGGCGACCTCGGCCTCGTCGGCGGGCGCGGAGGCGGGCCTGCCCCGCTCGTCGATCCGGTCGTAGCGGACGGTCGCGATGAACTCACCGCCGACCGTGACCGCGAGGCCCACCCGGTCGACGTAGTCGTGATGGGTGAAGCGGTGCACATCACGGTCGGACAGACGCGGGTACGGGGCGAAGAATCGGTAGTACTTCGACTCGTCGGAGACCTGCTCGTAGAAGCTGACCAGCCGTTCGGCGTCGTCCGTGGTGATGGGCCTGATCCGCGCGGTTCCCCCGTCTCGGAGAACGACGTCCGCTTCCCAGTGGTCGGGATACGCGTGATGCGGACTCTGCTCCGGCGAGGGGTGCATGGGCCAAGACTACGGCTCCGCCAGCGGTCGCGTAGGTCCTGGGGCCGGGGCAGTCTGAGGGGGCCGATCGGCGGTACGGTGCGGGTTTTGGGCGTGCTGCGGGTCGGCCGGAGCATCGCGCACCACATGAGAGACTGGTCTAGACAACCATTGATTCCTGAAGGGCAGAACCATGGCTGAGCGCCGCGTCAACGTCGGTTGGGCCGAGGGCCTGCACGCCCGTCCCGCTTCCATCTTCGTCCGTGCCGCCACGGCTTCCGGCGTGCCCGTGACGATCTCCAAGGCCGACGGCAACCCGGTGAACGCCGCCTCCATGCTCGCGGTGCTCGGTCTCGGCGCGCACGGCGGCGAGGAGATCGTGCTGGCATCCGAGGCCGACGACTCCGAAGCCGCCCTCGACCGCCTGGCGAAGCTGGTCGCCGAAGGGCTCGACGAGCTTCCGGAGACGGTCTGAACCATTTCCTGCGAGAGAGCCGCGGCACCCTTATTCGGGGCCGCGGCTCCACGCATTTCCGGGCGGGGGCGGTCGAAGAGAATTCGGGCAGCCCAAAGAAACCCGAACGGAATTGCCACTCTTTGTATACGGCGTGATCATTAATTCCGGACACCCGGAGTGTTTACGGAATGTTGCGAAGTCCTCACCCGGCCGGCGCGGGAAGCGGCCGGCTGACGGTCCGGCCGGCCGGCGCGGCGCAGCCGGTGCACGGTCGTGGCCCGTTCGGCATGCTGGGTGGCCAGCTTCCTCGCCCGTTCCGCGTCGCCGCGCGCCACCGCGTCCACAATGGCTCCGTGCTCCGCCCAGGAATCCACCGGGCGGGCCGGCTGATCGACCACGTACATCCAGGCGATCTTGTGCCGCAGCTGAGTGAGTGTCGCGATCAGGCTGGAACTGCCCGAGGCCTGCACCAACGTCTCGTGGAACCAGCCGCCCAGTGAGCGCAGGTCCTCCCCCTCGCCCCGCCCGGCCCGCTCCCGACCGAGCCTGACCAGACCGCGCAGCACCTTGAGATGCGCCTCGGTGCGGCGTTGCGCGGCGCGCGCGACACCCAGCGGCTCCAGCAGCGCCCGGACCTCCAGGAGGTCGGCGGCCTCCTGCTCGGTGGGCTCGGCGACACAGGCGCCCGCGTGCCGGCGGGTGACCACGAACCCCTCGGACTCCAGGGTCCGCAACGCTTCCCGCACCGGGACACGGGAGACCCCGTAACGGCGCGCCAGCAACTCCTCGGTGAGCCGGCTGCCGCGTGCGAAGACACCGGAGACGATGTCGTCACGGATTGCCGTGCATACCGAATGCGCCGGAATGCGCATGTCCGAACCTCCGCCTTAATCCCCGCGAAACGCAGCCGACCGACGCCTGTTCTGCGACTCTATTGCAATGCGGCCACATTTCCGATGCCAGGTGGAAATTCATGAATATCTTTTGGCCACAGAACGGTTCGGGGAGCAGGTACCGCGGGCGGGTGCGGAGGCCGGGCACGACGAAGGCCCCGGCGCGACGCCGGGGCCTTCGAAGGGGTGCTGCTGACAGGCCCCGGTCAGACGTTGACGCCGTGGGCGCGCAGGTACGCGACGGGGTCCATGTCAGAGCCGTACGAGGGCGTGGTCCGGGCCTCGAAGTGGAGGTGCGGCCCGGTGGAGTTGCCGGTCGAGCCGGAGAGGCCGATCCGCTGACCGGCACCGACGCTCTGGCCGACAAAGACGCCGATCGAGGAGAGGTGGCCGTACTGCGTGTACGTACCGTCCGTCATCCGGAGCACGATGTTGTTGCCGTACGCACCGCCCCAGCCGGCCTCGACAACTGTTCCTGCACCGACGGCGACGACGGAGCTGCCGGACGCGGCGTGGAAGTCGATGCCCGAGTGACTGCCGGAGGACCAGAGCGAGCCGCTGGACTTGTAGCCGGTGGTGACGTACGAGCCGGCGACCGGGAGCTGGTAGGCGCCCAGACGGGTGCGCTCGGCGGACCGGGCGGCACGCACCTTCTCGGCACGCGCCTCGGCCGCACGCTCCGCCACGGCCTTCGCCTCCGCGGCCTTCTTCTTGGCCTCGGCCTTGCGCCGGGCCTCCGCCTCAGCCTTGGCCGCGACATCGGCCTGACGCTTCTGCTCGTCGGCCTGGGCGGCGACCTGGTCGGCGAGTGCACCCTCGATGGCGATGATCTGGTTCAGACCGGTCTCGCTGACGGAGGGAGTCCCGGCGTCCGCGGCGAGGGCCGGCGAGGCCATGCCGCCGATGACTCCGGTGGTCGCCAGAGCCGCGGTGCCGGCGATCTTCGCGCTCCTGCGGGTCAGTCGGCTCGGGGCGCGATGCTTCCCGGTGGCACGGGTGAAAGCCATGGAGTGGCTGATCCTTTCCTTCCTTCTCGCCTACCGGGTTAGCTGACGGGTTCGGAGCAGGAAGGTCTCCTACGGACGCCCCGGCCTCACCGAGGATCAGGCATCCGATTCACCCCAGGGACTGCGTGGGTCCCCGGCTCCCCAGGCTCGCGCCTGACGGGGACTCGGCGATGACTGTCCGGTACGTCACGGTTGCGGCATACGAGTGGCGGACAGCCCAGCCGACGCTAAGCGGCGCCACTTTCATTCACCAAACGGACAGGCCGTTTTGTAGCGCATCCCACAGGGCAGACAGGCAACCACCCCACCAGAACGGACAAAAGGGAGACCCTGGCGAGATGTGACGCACAAGGACCTCCCTTCTGTTCCGGTATGCACACCTACGGCGAATCGGTGGACCTACCGGTGCGACCGGCACTCAGCCGGTGCGACCTGCTCTGCCGGATGCTCCGCTGCACCGACCCGCACATGGCCAGGAGCCCCGCCGGTGCCCGATCGAACGTGACAGTCAGCCGGCGATCTGTCACACGCGACCGGGCAGCCGGCCAGTCGGCGCCCGCACCCGCGCCGGGTCGGTCGTCCGGCATCCGGCATCCGGCATCCGCGACGGGGTACGACGACGGTCAGCCGGCGACCACCGACACCTCTCCGATGCCCAGCGCGCGGACCGGCTCCTCGATCCGCGCAGCGTCACCGACGAGGACCGTGACGAGCCGGTCTCCCGGGAAGGCGTTGACCACCGCTGCGGTCGCCTCGACCGTGCCGGTCTCCGCGAGCCTGGCGTACAGCTGTGCCTGGTAGTCGTCCGGGAGGTGCTGCTCGACCTGATCGGCGAGAGTGCCCGCGACGGAGGCCGCCGTCTCGAACTTCAGCGGTGCGACGCCCACGAGATTCTGCACGGCCGTCTCGCGCTCTTGATCGGTCAGTCCATCGGCCGCCAGGGTCCGCAGGACCGTCCACAGGTCCTCCAGCGCCGGTCCGGTGGACTCCGTGTCCACCGAGCCGCTGATGGCGAGCATCGCGGCGCCGGTCGCGCCCGAGGCGGAGTCCGGGGCCGACGACCGCAGCACCTGGGCGAAGGCCCGCACGCCGTAGGTGTAGCCCTTCTCCTCGCGCAGCACACGGTCCAGCCGGGAGGTGAGCGTGCCGCCCAGGCAGTACGTGCCCAGCACCTGGGCCGGCCACACGCTGTCGTGCCGGTCGGCGCCGATCCGGCCGATCAGCAGCTGCGTCTGCACCGCGCCGGGACGGTCGACGATCACCACTCGGCCGGTGTCGTCGGCGGTGATCGGCGGGGCCGGACGGGGCTCGGCGGCGTCGCCCGACCAATCGCCGAGGGTGTCGGCGAGCAGGGCGTCGAGATCGATGCCGGTGAGGTCGCCGACGACCACGGCGGTCGCCGTGGACGGCCTGACATGGGCGTCGAAGAAGGCACGCACGGCCGCCGAGTCGATCCGCTCCACCGTCTCCTCGGTGCCCTGGCGCGGGCGCGACATCCGCGCCGTGGCCGGGAAGAGCTCCTTGGAGAGCTGCTTCGCGGCTCGCCGGGCCGGATTGGCCTGCTCGTGCGGGATCTCGTCGAGCCGGTTGCGCACCAGCCGTTCGATCTCGCTGTCGGCGAAGGCGGGCGACCGCAGCGCCTCGGCGACCAGCGCGAGCGCCTTGGCCAGCCGGGAGGCCGGGACCTCCAGGGAGACCCGGACTCCGGGGTGGTCCGCGTGCGCGTCGAGAGTGGCGCCGCAGCGCTCCAGTTCGGCGGCGAACTCCTCGGCGGTGTGCTTGTCGGTGCCCTCGGACAGCGCACGCGACATGATCGTGGCCACGCCGTCGAGGCCCTCGGGCTCCGCGTCCAGAGGGGCGTCGAGGAAGATCTCGACCGCCACGACCTGCTGGCCGGGGCGGTGGCAGCGCAGCACCGTGAGGCCGTTGGGCAGGGCGCCGCGCTCCGGCGCGGGGAAGGCCCAGGGTCGTGCGACACCGGGGGCCGGCTGCGGGTGGTACTGCATCGAAACTCCAGTCGCGGCAGCGTCGGTCACTTGTCCGCCCCTTCGTGCGCGTCGGTGTCATCGGCGTCGGTCTCATCGGTGTCCGCCGCGTCCGCCGGCTCGGCCGTTTCGACCGGCTCGTAGACCAGCACCGCCCGGTTGTCGGGGCGCAGCTGGGCCTTGGCGACGGCCTGGACCTCTTCCGCGGTGACGTCGAGCACACGCTGTACCGCGGTCAGGGCGAGCTGCGGGTCACCGAACAGCACGGCGAACCGGCAGAGTTCGTCGGCGCGGCCCGCGACCGTACCGAGCCGGTCCAGCCACTCCCGCTCCAACTGGGCCTGCGCGCGCTCCATTTCCTCGGGCGTGGGGCCTTCGGCCGCGAACCGGGCCAGCTCCTCGTCGACCGCGGCCTCGATCTGCGGCACCTCGACACCGCCGGACGTCTTGACGTCCAGCCAGCCGAGCGAGGGGGCGCCGGCCAGCCGCAGCAGCCCGAATCCGGCCGCCACGGCCGTACGGTCACGGCGCACCAGACGGTTGTGCAGCCGAGACGACTCGCCGCCGCCGAGCACGGTCAGCGCGAGATCCGCCGCGTCGCACTCACGGGTGCCGTCGTGCGGCAGCCGGTAGGCGGCCATCAGCGCCCGCGCCGGAACCTCCTCGTGCACCTCTTCGCGCAGCTGCTCGCCGATGGTCTCGGGGAGCGTGCCGTCGCGCGGCGGCTGCTTGCCGTCGTGGGACGGGATGGAGCCGAAGTACTTCTCGATCCAGGCCAGCGTCTGCTCGGGATCGATGTCACCGACGACCGAGAGCACCGCGTTGTTGGGCGCGTAGTACGTACGGAAGAAGGCGCGCGCGTCCTCAAGGGTCGCCGCGTCCAGGTCGGCCATCGAGCCGATCGGCGTGTGGTGGTACGGGTGGCCCTCGGGATAGGCCAGGGCCGTCAGCTTCTCGAACGCCGTGCCGTAGGGAACGTTGTCGTAGCGCTGGCGCCGCTCGTTCTTGACGACGTCCCGCTGATTCTCCATGGACTCCTCGTCGAGCGCGGCGAGCAGCGAGCCCATGCGGTCGGCTTCCAGCCAGAGGGCCAGCTCCAGCTGGTGCGTGGGCATCGTCTCGAAGTAGTTGGTGCGCTCGAAGCTGGTGGTCCCGTTGAGCGAACCGCCGGCCCCCTGCACCAGCTCGAAGTGCCCGTTCCCCTTGACCTGGCCGGAGCCCTGGAACATCAGGTGCTCGAAGAGGTGAGCCAGACCGGTGCGTCCCTTGACCTCGTGGCGCGAACCGACGTCGTACCAGAGGCAGACCGCGGCAACCGGGGTCAGATGGTCCTCGGAGAGCACCACGCGCAGGCCGTTGGCCAGACGGTGCTCGGTCGCTGTCAAGCCGCCGGAGCCGACCCGGGCTGTGGCCGTGTGACCCATGGGCATGTACGTCCCTTCGATCGCGATACTGGATTTCCTGCGAGACCTGCCACTGTAAGCAAGCGCACAGACACCTGACGAAGTTCCCATACTGCGGAAGTTCGCGGGAAAGAGGGGCGTGCCCCCCTCCCGACGGGTCGTGAAACCACCCCGGCAGGGGTCCGGAGCGGCTCTTGGGACGGGTCGAGGTCGGCGATGTCAGTGCGGCGGTCCACAATGGTCGACGTCAGAACCTGAGGTTGCCCGAACAGAATCCGTGAAGGAGTCGCAGCAGCGATGGCCCGCCGCAGCACGAAGACCCCGCCGCCGGACGACTTCGAGGAGAAGATCCTCGACATCGACGTCGTCGACGAAATGCAGGGCTCCTTCCTTGAGTACGCGTACTCGGTGATCTACTCACGGGCCCTGCCGGACGCCCGTGACGGCATGAAACCGGTGCACCGCCGCATCGTGTACCAGATGAACGAGATGGGCCTGCGCCCCGACCGCGGCTTCGTGAAGTGCGCCCGTGTCGTGGGCGAGGTCATGGGCAAGTTGCACCCGCACGGCGACACATCGATCTACGACGCGTTGGTCCGTCTGGCACAGCCGTTCTCCATGCGGCTCCCCTTGGTGGACAGCCACGGCAACTTCGGCTCGCTCGGAAACGACGACCCGCCGGCCGCCATGCGGTACACCGAGTGCCGGATGGCCGACGCGACGTCACTGATGACGGAGTCGATCGGCGAGGACACCGTCGCTTTCCAGTCGAATTACGACGGCCAGGAGCAGGAGCCGACCGTTCTCCCGGCCGCGTACCCGAACCTCCTGGTCAACGGGTCGTCCGGGATCGCCGTAGGCATGGCGACCAATATGCCGCCGCACAACCTGGGCGAGGTCATCGCCGCCGCCCGGCATCTGATCAAGCATCCGGGTGCGGACCTGGAGACCCTGATGCGGTTCGTCCCCGGCCCCGATCTGCCGACCGGTGGCCGGATCGTGGGCCTGGGCGGCATCAAGGACGCGTACGCCGGCGGGCGTGGCACGTTCAAGATCCGCGCGACCGTCTCCGTGGAGAACGTGACGGCGCGCCGCAAGGGCCTGGTCGTGACCGAACTGCCCTTCGCCGTCGGACCGGAGAAGGTGATCGCCAAGATCAAGGACCTGGTCTCGGCCAAGAAGCTCCAGGGCATCGCGGACGTGAAGGACCTGACCGACCGCAAGCACGGCCTGCGCCTGGTCATCGAGGTGAAGAACGGCTTCGTTCCGGAGGCCGTGCTGGAGCAGCTGTACAAGCTGACGCCGATGGAGGACTCCTTCGGCATCAACAATGTGGCGCTGGTCGACGGACAGCCGCTCACGCTGGGGCTCAAGGAGCTGCTTGAGGTCTACCTCGACCACCGCTTCGACGTGGTGCGCCGGCGCAGCGAGTTCCGCCGTGGCAAGCGCCGTGACCGGCTGCATCTGGTCGAGGGCCTGCTCGTCGCGCTGATCGACATCGACGAGGTCATCCGGCTCATCCGGTCCAGTGACAACTCGGCGCAGGCGAAGGAGCGGCTCATCGAGCGCTTCTCGTTGAGCGAGATCCAGACGCAGTACATCCTGGAGACCCCGCTGCGCCGCCTGACCCGGTTCGACCGGATCGAGCTGGAGAGCGAGCGGGACCGGCTCAACGACGAGATCGACGAGCTGACCGCCATCCTCGATTCGGACACCGAGCTGCGCAGGCTCGTCTCCTCCGAACTGGCCGCGGTCGCGAAGAAGTTCGGTACCGACCGGCGTACGGTGCTGCTGGAGTCGGCCGGTTCGCAGGTCGCCTCGGTGCCGCTGGAGGTCGCGGACGACCCGTGCCGGGTGCTGCTGTCGTCGACCGGGCTGCTGGCCCGTACCGCCAATGACGATCCGATCGTCTTCGCCGAGGACGCCAAGCGGGCCAAGCACGATGTGATCGTTTCGGCAGTGCCGGCGACGGCCCGCGGCGATGTGGGTGTGGTGACGTCGACGGGACGGCTGCTGCGGCTCGCGGTGATTGATCTGCCCCGGTTGCCGGACACCCACGCCGCGCCCAGCCTTTCGGGCGGTGCGATGGTGTCGGAGTTCCTCACGCTGGAGAGCGACGAGGAGGTCATCTGCCTCACCACCCTCGACGAGGCCTCCCCCGGCCTGGCGATCGGCACCCTGCAGGGAATCGTCAAGCGGGTGGTGCCGGACTACCCGGCCAACAAGGACGAGCTGGAGGTCATCACCCTCAAGGACGGTGACCGGATCGTCGGCGCGGCCGAGCTGCGCACGGGCGAGGAGGATCTGGTCTTCATCACGTCCGACGCGCAGTTGCTGCGCTACCCGGCGGCACAGGTGCGGCCGCAGGGAAGGCCGGCAGGAGGCATGGCGGGGATCAAGCTCGCCGCCGACACGGTGGTGATCTCCTTCACCGCGGTGGATCCGGCGGTGGACGCGGTGGTGTTCACGGTGGCGGGTTCGCACGGCACGCTGGACGACTCCGTGCTGACGTGCAAGCTCACCCCGTTCGACCAGTATCCGCGCAAGGGCCGGGCCACCGGTGGGGTGCGTTGCCAGCGGTTCCTCAAGGGCGAGGACGTTCTGGTGTTCGGCTGGGCGGGCGCGACGCCTGCCCGCGCCGCGCAGAGGAACGGCGCGCCGACCGAGCTGCCGGAGCCGGACCCGCGACGCGATGGTTCGGGGACGCCGCTGGTCAAGCCGGTCGCGGTGATCGCGGGCCCGGTGTAGGCGATCGGACCGGAGACGGGCCTGGTATCGCTTGGTGCTGTGGTCGGAAAGGTTTGCCGGGAAGCTCGCGACGTCCGGTGCGGTGCGCCGCAAGGCGGAGGATCGCCCTCGTGTCGGACGCCCTCGCGTGAGGCGACAACGCGGCGAGGTGCCGTGCCGGGCGTCGCGAGCCGGTGAACCCTTCCGGTCACAGCACTGGCTAAGGTCTGTCCCGCAATCCGTGGTGGATCAGCGCGCGGCGTCAGATGCGGTGCATCGCAAGGCGAAGGGACGTCCGCATACTGGAGGTATGCGGACGTTCCGACAACGCGGCGAGGATGGGGCCTCCCCTGCTCGAACGCAGCCGAGAGCTTGGGGAAGTAGCTGGCGTCGCGCGCCCGCCAGGGATTGCGGGACAGACCTTAGGCGTCGTCGTCGGGCCGTTGTACGTAGCGCAGGACACCCCACATGCTTCGCTCATGTGCGGCGTCCTGCGTCGCGTCGGGTGTCGGCGCCGTGCTCTCGCGGCAGTCGGTCAGTTCCTTGTGCAGGGCCTCGGAGTCGATGCCTGAGCCGATCAGCACCAACTGGGTGAGGCGCGGTTCATCGCGCGTCCAGGGCTGCGGATCGAACCGCAGGAACCTGCCGACCGCGTGCAGGGCGTACTTGTTGCCGCGGTCGCCCATGCCGAAGTCGACGAACCCCTTGATCCGGTAGAGGCCCTGGGGCCTGGAGTCGAGAAAGTCCATCAGCCGACGGGGGTTCATGGGGACAGCCGCAGTGAAGGAGAGGCTCTCGTACGCGGCGTGCAGATGATGCCCGTGCCCGTCGGTCTCCTCCTCGGCCCGCTCCGCCAGCAGCAGATCCTCGAAGGTGAGCTGGCGTGCCCTCTCCTCGCCGTCCGGCCGCAGCGCCGGGTCGAAGAGCAGTTCGGGATCGATGCGGCCGTACGTGGCACAGATGACGGCTGCCGCGCCGCCACCCGCTCCCTCACCGGCGGCCGGGGCACCTGTCGCCGCGATGACGTCGCGGATACGGGCCTGTTCCTCGCTTCCCACCCGGTCCGTCTTGTTCAGGACGACAAGATCGGCGACAGCGAGATGGCGGTCGATCTCCGGATGGCGCCGCCGGGTGGCATCGAACTCCGCGGCGTCGACGACTTCCACCAGCCCCCCGTACACAATGTGCGGATTGTCGCTGGCCAGGAGCATGCGTACGAGTTCCTGCGGCTCCGCCAGCCCGCTGGCCTCGATGACGATCACGTCGAGGCGGGCGGCGGGCCTGGTCAGCGTCTCCAAGAAGGTGTCGAGCTCGCTCGCGTCGACCGCACAGCAGAGGCATCCGTTGCCCAGCGAGACCGTCGAGCCGACCTGCCCGGAGACCGTCATGGCGTCGATCTCGATGGCGCCGAAATCGTTGACGATCACACCGATCCGGTTTCCGGCACGGTTGCGGAGCAGGTGGTTGAGCAGCGTCGTCTTGCCGGATCCCAGAAACCCCGCAAGGACGATGACCGGGATCTGCTGCTTGCGGGGCGGGGACGACGGGTTCAACGGGGACCTTCCTCGGGGACGTCAGGGCGCCGGGACCGGCTGCGGCGGGGGCGTGCCGACGTATCGGGCCGCCGGACGGATGATCTTCGAGTCCTCCGCCTGCTCCAGGATATTGGCGCTCCAGCCGACCACCCGCGCCGCGCAGAACGTCGGCGTGAACATCTCGCGCGGCAGCCCGCACAGCTCCATGACGACTCCGGCGTAGAACTCGACGTTGGTGTGCAGCTCACGGCCCGGCTTGAGCTCCGCGAGGATCGTCTCGACCTGCCGCTCGACCTCGACGGCGAAGTCGACGAGCGGGCCGCCGAAGCCCTGGGCGATCCCCCGGAGCATGCGTGAGCGGGGGTCCTCGGTGCGGTAGACGGGGTGACCGAATCCCATGATCCGCTCACCGGCGAGTACCCGTTCGCGGATCCAGCCGTCGATGCGGTCGGGGGTGCCGATGGCGTCCAGGGTGTCGAGGGCGCGACTGGGCGCTCCGCCGTGCAGCGGTCCGGAGAGCGCGCCGACGGCCGCCACCAGACAGGCTGCGACGTCGGCGCCGGTGGAGGCGACCACCCGGCCGGTGAAGGTCGAGGCGTTGAAGCCGTGGTCGACCGTGGAGATCAGATACTGCTCCACGGCCCTGACGCGTGCGGCGTCCGGGACGGAACCGGTCAGCATGTACAGGTAGTTGGCCGCGTACGGCAGGTCGTCACGCGGCTCGACCGGTTCGAGGCCCCGGCCGAGCCGGTGCAGGGCCGTCAGCACGGTGGGGACGGCGGCACAGGCGATCAGGGCGTCACCGCGACGCCGGGTGGCGTCGATGTCGTACACCGGCTGGAAGCCGGCCGAGGCACCGAGGAGCGAGAGGGCGGTACGCAGACCGGCCAGGGGTCCGGAGACGGCTCCCGCTCGGGCTATGGCGGGCAGGGCCTCCCGTACTTCCGCGGGCAGCCGCCGCAGCCCGGCGGTGCGGGCGGCGAATTCGACACGGGCTGCGGCATCGGGCAGCGCGCCCTCGGACATCAGGTACCAGACGTCCTCGAAGCTGCGGGTCTGTGCGAGTTCGATCGCCGAGTACTGCCGGTAGTGGTAGAAGCCCTCGCGCCCGCGGACGTCCCCGAGGGCCGTGTCGGTGACGACGACGCCCGCAAGCCCTCGGGGTACGTCGAGCGGGGTTCCGTCGGTGGTGGTCTGCATCTCTTCCTCCGTGCGCGTCCCGGCGAATGCATCAATATTGATTTGACCATCCATGATTGACTTCAATCCTGTCAACGTTGATTGAATCAATATGGATACGGTTGGCGGCATGAAGGATCAAGCAGCGCCCGGCGACGTCCCGGCCGCGTCCGTTCCGCAACGGCTCAGCACCCGCGAGACGGCCGAACGGCTCGGCGTGAAGCCCGAGACGGTGTACGCGTACGTCAGCCGGGGGCAGCTCACCAGCAGACGCGCTCCCGGCGGACGCGGCAGCACGTTCGACGCCGCGGAGGTCGATGCGCTGGCCCGGCGCACGGGACGCCGCGAGCCCTCCCCCGCCACCGGCGATCTGGTCTTCCGCACCGGCATCACTCTGATCGACGGCGACCGCTACTACTTCCGCGGTGTCGACGCGACCGAACTGGCCGGGCAGTACGCCTACGAAGAGGTCGCCGAATGGCTCTGGACCGGCGAGCTGCGGCCCGGCATCCGCTTCACGGCACCTGCCGAAGCACTGTCCGCGGCGCGCCGGGCAGTCGGGTCGCTGCCCGCCCACAGTGGCTCGACGGACCGGCTGCGGGTGGCCGCGATCGCCGCGGCGACGGCCGACCCACTCCGCTTCGACCTCTCGCGCGGAGCGGTGCTCGCCGGCGCGCGGAGCCTGATCCCGACCCTGGTCGAAGCCCTGCCCCTGGCCACGGGCGAGCGTTCTGCGGATGGCGCATCCGAGGGGGTGGCGGACGGGACCGGGGCCCCACTGGCACGGCGACTGTGGCCGAAACTCAGCACTCGACCGGCCGACGGGCCGTCGATCGCCGCACTGGACACCGCCCTCATCCTGCTGATCGACCACGATCTCGCGGCGTCGACGCTGGCCGCCAGGGTCGCGGCGTCCGCCCATGCCCATCCTTACGCGGTGGTCTCCGCGGGCCTCGGGGTTCTGGAGGGCCCGCTGCACGGCGCGGCGAGCGGCCTGGCACACCGGATGCTGACCGAGGTCCTGGAGCGGGGCAGCGCGGTCCCGGTGGTCGCGGACCATCTCCGTACCGGACGCAGGGTGCCGGGACTCGGCCACCGCCTCTACCTCTCCGAGGACCCTCGGGCCCAGACCCTGTTCGCCCTGCTCTCGGACGTTCCACAAGCGGCTCCGGCGCTCGCCGCAGCGCGCGACGTGGTCACGACGACCGCCCGTCATGCGCCCCTGCACGCCAATGTCGACCTGGCACTCGCCGTGCTCTCGGTCTCCTGCGGCATGGCCGCGGATGCGGGCGAGACCGTGTTCGCCGTGTCGCGCACGGCCGGCTGGATCGCGCACGCGCTGGAGGAGTACGGGGAAAGGCCGCTGCGTATGCGGCCCAGCGGCCAGTACACAGGTCCCCGGCCCCCTCAGCCGCTGCCCACCGCCACAGATGTCCCGCCCCGGTCTCCCGGCGGTCCGCACAGCACGGAACGGTGACGGCCGGCGCGCAGCAGAACGGGGCGGCTGCTCGGTGGCGCGCCCCGCACCACCGATGCCGGCTCGAAGAACAGTCCGTCGGACGGCGCGGAGGGTTCCCGAACCGCACGGGGAACGGCACGACGGCGCGCACGGCTCCGGACCCGAGTGGATCGCCGACGCTGCTGCCCGGACGCCGGGGACGCCCTGGTCGAGCAGAAACCAGCAAAGGAACGGGAATTTCGGAAAGCATCGGAATGCCCTCTACCGTTCATACGATGAGTGCCCCACCGGCCACCGTCAGGAGAGCGCGTCGGCTCGGCCGGCCGCAGCGGGTCTTCTCCCAGGTCCTGCTGATGCAGCCGGCCATCGCCACCGGTGTCACCGTGCTCGCCACCGGTCTCTTCCTGGCACCCCTCAGCTCCCAGCTCGACGATCAGGCGATGCGCCGTGCACTCGCCATCGCCCAGAGCACGGCGGCCCAGCCGCAGATCACCGAGTCGCTGCTCGCCACCGCCCCGGACCCCGCCGGGCCCGTACAGGCAGCGGCCGAGCGGATCAGACATGCCACAGGTGCCGAGTACGTCGTCGTCATGGACCGGCGCGGGGTGCGCTGGTCGCACACCGACATCGACCAGATAGGCGAGGTCGTCTCCACCGACCCGAGCGACGCGCTCGCGGGCCGGAACGTGATGGAGATCGACAGCGGCACGCTCGGCCGCTCGGCCCCGGGGGAAGGTGCCGCTGCGCGACGAGGCGAACCGGATCGTGGGCGCGGTCTCCGTCGGTATCGCGTACGACAGTGTCCGCGCCCGGCTCCTCGCGGCGATTCCCGGACTGCTCGCCTACGCGGGCGGGGCACTCTCCGTCGGGGCCCTCGCCGCTTATCTGATCTCCCGGCGCCTCCAGCGGCAGACCCACGACCTCGCCTTCTCCGACATCTCCGCGCTGCTGACGGAGCGCGAGGCGATGCTGCACGGCATCCGGGAAGGGGTCGTCGCGCTCGACCGGACCGGCCGCATCCGGCTGCTGAACGACGAGGCCCAGCGGTTGCTCGGGCTCGGCCCCGATGCTGCCGGACGCCCGCTCGACTCCGTGCTCGGCGAGGGGCGGACTGCCGATGTGCTGGCCGGCCGCGTGGTCGGCGAGGATCTGCTGACGGTGAGGGGGACCCGGGTCCTGCTCGCCAGCCGGATGCCGACCGACGACGACGGCGCCGTCGCCACCCTCCGCGACCGCACCGAGCTCGAACACCTCGGCCCTGAGCTCGATTCCACCCGTGGTCTGATCGACGCTCTGCGGGCCCAGGACCACGAGCACGCCAACCGGATGCACACCCTCCGGGGATTGCTGGAACTGGACATGCACGAGGACGCCCTGGAGTACGTCACCGAGATCGTCGGTGTCCACCGGGCCACAGCCGAGCAGGTCACCGAGAAGGTGCGTGACCCGCTGCTGGCCGCACTCCTGGTCGGCAAGGCCACGGTCGCGGCGGAACACGGCGTCGCCCTGCGCATCGCCCCCGGAACCCGGCTCCCGGACTGCCTCGTGGACCCCCGTGGGCTGGTCACCGTCGTCGGGAATCCGGTGGACAGCGCGCTGGACGTGGCGGCCGGAACGGACGGCCCGCTGATCGAGGTGGGCCTGCGCGCCGAGGGCCGTACGGTGGTGCTGCGGGTCCGCGACAACGGCCCCGGGGTCCCGTCCGGGCAACGCGAGGCAATCTTCACGGAGGGGTGGTCGACGAAGGAACTCCCCGCGCACGGCAAGCGCGGCCTGGGTCTCGCGCTGGTGCGGCGGCTGGCGGAACGGCAAGGGGGCTGTGTCACTGTCGGCGAGGCCCCGAACCGTGGCGCCGAGTTCACCGTCGTAATGCTGGAAGCCCTCGCCGACCCGGACGCAACAGGCCCGTGGACGACGACGTCCGGGTCGTCAAAGTCAACGCGGCCTATGTCGCCAGGGTGCCGGGGGTTCCGGGTGACCGCCCAGGCGCACTCCACTGCCGAAACCCTCGCCACGATCGAGGAACGGCGCGTGGACCTGGTCCTGCTGGACCACCACATACCCGGCCGCAGCGGTCTGGCGATGGTGCGGGAACTGCGCAGGCTCGGCCACCACACCGATGTGATCACGGGTGACCGCGGCGCGCGATGTCGCCACCGTCCAGGAGGCCATGCGGCACGGCGCACTGCAGTACCTGGTGAAGCCGTTCACCTACGCGAGGTTGCGTACCAAGCTGGAGGCCTACGCGGCGCTGCGTCACACCCGTGAACGCGGCGGCGAGGCCGAGCAGGGCGAGGTGGACCGACTCTTCGGCGCCCTGTGGGCGGCGGGCGAACCCGACCGGCCCAAGGGCCACTCACCGACGACTGCGGAACTCGTCAGGCAGGTGGCTCAGCAGCGCCGAAGGGCCGCTCTCCGCGCAGCAGATCGCGGAAAGCGCCGGGATGGGCCGACAGACGGCTCAGCGCTATCGGAAGCTGCTGGAAAGGACCGGCAGGGTGCGGCTGACGCTGCGGTACGGCGAGACGGGCCGCCCGGAACACCGCTGCACCTGGTCCACCGGCGGAGAGGCCTGAGACCCCCGGGCCGCACGGTGCGAGCGCTCGGCTACACCGCTCCGGCCCCGGTCAGCGCACGCACCTCGGTTTCCGCATGCTTGGCGGCGTCGGGTGGCTCGGTGGAGGTGACCGTTCCGATCCATCCGGCCAGGAAGCCCAAAGGAATGGAGACCAGGCCGGGGTTCTCCAGGGGGAAGAGCTGGAAGTCGACGCCAGGGAAGAGCGAGGTGGGGCTGCCGGAGACCACCGGGGAGAGAAGTACGAGCAGCACGGCCGGGATCAGCCCGCCGTAGACCGACCAGACCGCTCCCCGTGTGGTGAACCCGCGCCAGAACAGGGAGTACAGCAGCACCGGAAGGTTGGCCGAAGCGGCGACGGCGAAGGCGAGCCCCACCAGGAACGCCACATTCAGGTCCTGGGCGAGCAGACCGAGCCCGACGGCGGCCATCCCGATCCCGGCTGCGGCGACCCGGGCCACCGTGACCTCGCTGTGCTGCTTGGAGCCAGGACGCCTGAGCGAGGCATAGAGGTCATGCGCCACGGAGGCGGACGAGGCGAGGGTGATCCCCGCGACGACGGCGAGGATGGTCGCGAACGCGACGGCGGCGACCACGGCGAACAGAATCGTTCCCCCGGTGGACCCTTCGCCGCCGCCGAGCACCAGGGCCAGCAGCGGCACGGCAGTGTTCCCCGCGGGATTGGACGCCCGTACCTCGGCCGTGCCGACCAGTGCCGCCGCCCCGAATCCGAGCGCGATCGTCATCAGGTAGAAGCTCCCGATGAGCCCGATGGACCAGACGACCGAACGCCGGGCCGCACGGGCGGTGGGGACGGTGTAGAACCGCGACAGGATGTGCGGCAGCCCCGCCGTGCCCAGTACCAGGGCCAGACCCAGGCTGATGAAGTCGACGCGTGCCGTCCAGGTTCCGCCGTACCGGAGGCCGGGCGAGAGGAACCGGCTCCCGTGCCCGCTCCGTTCGGCCGCGGAGTTGAGCAAGGCGTTGAAGTCGCCGTGGAAGTGGACCAGGACGAGGACGGTGAGCACGACCGCTCCCGCCATCAGCAGAACGGCCTTGACGATCTGGATCCAGGTGGTGGCGCGCATCCCGCCGAGCGACACATAGATCACCATGAGCGCGCCGACACCGATGACGGTCCAGGAGCGGGCCGCGCCGCCCGTACCGCCGAGCAGCAGGGCGACCAGACTGCCCGCGCCCACCATCTGTGCCACCAGATAGAGCACGGAGACGGTCACGGACGAGGTGCCCGCGGCGATCCGGACCGGGCGCTCCGCCATCCGCGCCGCGACCACGTCGGCGAGTG
Source organism: Streptomyces sp. NPDC104309 (assembly GCF_055584025.1). Taxonomy (NCBI): domain Bacteria; kingdom Bacillati; phylum Actinomycetota; class Actinomycetes; order Kitasatosporales; family Streptomycetaceae; genus Streptomyces; species Streptomyces sp. NPDC104309. The sequence goes on from NZ_JBVJMV010000017.1 coordinate 68,772, forward strand.
TGAACCGGCCGCAGTTGCGGACCAGTTCGGCGACCAGGAGCAGGACGACGAGCCAGGCCACGAGGAACCCGACCGAGTAGAGCATGCCGTCGTAGCCGAAGAGGGCGATCAGGCCCGAGATGCCGAGGAAGGACGCGGCCGACATGTAGTCGCCCGCGATGGCGAAACCGTTCTCCATGGGGGAGAACAACCGGCCGCCCGCGTAAAACTCCTCGGCCGAGCCGTGCCGGTTGCGGCTCACCCAGGTGGTGATGGCGAGCGTCACTGCGACGAAGGCGCTGAACAGCAGGAGCGCCAACGTCTCATGGTTCCCGTTCAACGCCCGATCCCCCGCGTCATCTCCTGTGTCTCCCAGCGCAATTCGAGCGCGGCCCGGTCCCTGCGCAGCCGTGCGTGCCGTGCGTACGCCCCGGTGAGCAGGAAGGTCGAGAGGAACTGTCCGAGCCCCACGACCATCGCGACATTGACCGCTCCGGCCACCGGACGGGCCATCAGCCCGGGTTCCGTGATCGCGACGACGACATAGGCGAGATACCAGACGAGGAAGGCCAGGGTGGCGGGGATGACGAACCGCCGGTATCGACGGCGCACTTCCCGGAATGCCTCGCTGCGCTGCACCTCCAGATAGATGTCCGCCGCGCTGTGGCCGCACCGCGGGTCCGCGGACCCAGGTGGTCCTGCGGGAACGAAGCCCCCCGCCCCGTTCAGCTCGCCCCATCCGGAGGCGGGCTCGTCGTACCACGGGTCGTCGAGCCGCGTCGCTGCGGCCTCACGCCCTGCTTCCTTCTCCACCGAACAACTCCCCTTGTCCACGGACCACTTCGGCCGCGTACCCAAGAATGGGCAGATCGGGAAGATCCCGGGCACTTCATTCGCCCGTCTTCACCTCTTCAGGTGAAGGCTGACCCGGGCGGCTGTGCGAGGCCCCGAACGTACGCGTAGCGAACGGCCTGTGCACGATCACGCACCCCGGCCTTGGCGAAGAGATTGTTGATATGGCTCTTCACGGTTGCCTGCGAAATGTGCAGTCTGCGGGCGATCTCCGGATTGGACAGCCCCTCCGCGATCAGGACCAGCACTTCGAGCTCACGTGGCGTCAGAGCGTCGGGCAACTGCGGCTCCGGGGCCGGGCCGGGCGGCGGGGTTTGTGTGGTGACGCGCTCCAGAAGACGGCGCTGGACGGAAGGCGAGAGTCCGGCCTCGCCCGACAGGACAGCCTGAATGGCCCGCACGATCTCATCGCCGCCGGCGTCCTTGGTGAGATAGCCCCGGGCCCCTGCCTGCAGCGCGGGAAAGAGCGAGTCGTCGTCCGCGAACGTCGTGAGCACCACCACCTGGGTTCCCGGATACTCCTTGCGAATCCGCCGTGTCGCCTCCGCTCCGTCGCAGCGGGGCATCCGCAGATCCATCAGAACCACGTCAGGGTCCAGTTCGGCCACGAGCGCGACGGCCTCTTCGCCGTCCTTCGCCGATCCGACCACCTCGATTCCGGGCAGTAGCCCCAACAGCATCACGATTCCCTCGCGCACCACCGACTGGTCATCGGCGACCACGACCCGCGCGTTCACGCGGGCACCCGCAGACTCACCACGAAACCCTCCTCACCCGGACCGGCCTCCAGCGTCCCGCCCATCAGCTCGGCCCGCTCCCTCATCCCCAGCAGACCGTATCCGGAGCCACTGCGGGTGAGCTCCTCCTCGACTCCATGCCCGCCCGAGTCCCGCACCTCCAGGGCGATTTCGTCCGGCAGATACTCCAGCCGTACGAGAACCCTGGCCCCCGGCGCATGTTTGCGTACATTGGTCAGGGCCTCCTGTGCCACCCGCCGGACCGTCTGCGACGCCTCGGCGGTCAAGGCCCGCTGCTCCCCTGCCACACTCACCTCGGCGGGCTCCGCGACCACCAGCTGCCGCAGGAACTCCTCCACGGGGGACACCTCCCCCCGGAGCGCTGAAAGCGCCTGACGGGTCTCCGCAAGCCCCTCACGTGCCATGGAACGTGCCGCCACCACCCGGTCCAGGACCCGGTCCCGGAACTCGCCCGCAGGCTCCTGCTCGATCAGCAGCCGCGCCGCCTCCAGATGCACCAACTGTGCGGAGAGGCTGTGGGCGAGCACGTCGTGGATCTCCCGGGCGATCCTGGCCCGCTCGTCCAGGGCAGCGGTCTCCGCCTCCGCCGCGCGGGCCGCTCGCTCCTGCGCGAGGAGTCTCCGGGCGCTGCCACGGGCCTCGGCATCCAGCCTCAGCACATAGCCCGCCAGGCAGAGACCCGCTGTGGTGATGGCCGTGTTCAGCCAGCCGTCCGTGTTGACGGCGGCGTATGCGCCGAGTGCGACGGCCGTGGCCGGAAGGCCTGCCGTGAGGGGCAGCCTCTCCAGAGCGGCCACCGCGCAACCGCACCACAGGATCACCGCGGGCACACCGGCGCCGGCCTGTTGTGCTCCGAACGCCGCCGCCATCAGCAGCGCCAGGAGTCCCAGCGAGGGCCACAGCCGGTGTTCCAGACTGGCCCGGAAGAAGGCCCACGCGGCAACCGCACAGCCCACGACGCACACCAGCCCGAAGGCCACCTCCCAGGGGCCGAACCGTCCGCTGGTGAAAGTGCCCCACAGCATGGCCGTGAGCAGAGCGACCCGGACGGACCAGGCGATCACCGCTCGCGGGCGGGTGCGATGGCCCGGCGAGAGGGCTTCACGGGACGGCCAGGTCGTCCAGGTCGTCCAAGTCGTGCGAGTCACACGCGGTCCTTCCACAGCGGCTGCGACGGCTCCCCGTCGGCACGGCCACCGTACGCCGGACGCATCTGCCCGGCCCGCCACATCAGCACGCCCCTGCGCACCGCCAGCGTGACCGCGAGAGCCGACAGCAGAGCCGCGCTGCCCTGATGTATGCCCAACAGTGCCGCAGCCCCGTAGAGGGCCGCCCTCAGCGCCAGCCCGCCCGTCCAGACGAAGACGGTGGCCTTGGTGCCCCTGCTCCACAGCGAGCCGTCCGCCTCACGCCACAGTCGGGACGTCCAGCCCCAGCCGGCGCCCGTCACCAGCCCCACCACCAGCTCTGCGCCCAGGACCGCCACGGACAGCGCCGAGTGACGCGGGTCGAGCAGTCCGGGCTCGCGCAACGACATGACGAGGAGAATGCCCGGCAGAATCCACCAGCGCTTGTCATCGGTGATCCGCCGTGCCGAGCACTGGCGGATCACGACGACGACGAGGACGGCGACGATCACCAGGATGTTGACAAGCCCGGACATGGCTGCCTCCGAGACGCGGGAAGGTTGAACGCCTTCGACGCTACGGAAACGGCCAGGTCCGGGGATCGGCTCAGGGGTTGATCGTGGGTGGAGACGCCGTCTCCACCCACGGGTGGAGACGGCACCGCTCAGGCGTCGATGCGCGAGCGGTCCAGGGTGGCGGCCGAGCTGGTGATGAACTCCTTGCGCGGCGCCACCTCATTGCCCATCAGCAGGTCGAACACCTGCTCGGACGATTCCAGGTCGCCGATGTTGATCCGCCGCAGGGTGCGGTGCCGCGGGTCCATCGTGGTCTCTGCCAGCTGGTCCGCGTCCATCTCACCCAGCCCCTTGTAGCGCTGGATCGACTCCTTGTACCGGATGTTCTTCCGCTGAAGCTCCAACAGCCGCTGGCGCAGCTCGTTGTCGGAGTACGTGTAGATGTACTTGTCCTGGCCCTTCTTGGGCTGGACCAGCTCGATCCGGTGCAGCGGGGGTACCGCGGCGAAGACCCGGCCCGCCTCGACCATGGGCCGCATGTAGCGCTGGAACAGCGTCAGCAGCAGAATGCGGATGTGCGCGCCGTCGACATCGGCGTCCACCAGCAGGACGATCTTCCCGTAGCGGGCGGCGTCGATGTCGAAGGTGCGCCCCGACCCGGCTCCTATGACCTGGATGATCGCCCCGCACTCGGCGTTCTTCAGCATGTCCGAGACGGACGCCTTCTGAACGTTGAGGATCTTGCCCCGGATCGGCAGCAGTGCCTGGAATTCACTGTTCCGGGCGAGCTTGGCCGTACCGAGCGCGGAGTCGCCCTCGACGATGAAGAGCTCGCTGCGGTCCACGTCGTCGCTGCGGCAATCGGCGAGCTTCGCCGGCAGCGAAGAGGACTCCAGCGCCGTCTTGCGGCGCTGTGCGTCCTTGTGCTGACGGGCCGCGATACGGGTGCGCGCAGCCGCCACCGCCTTGTCCAGGACCGCCCTGGCCTGGGCCTTGGCATCGCGCTTCGTCGAGGTCAGGAACGCCTTCAGTTCCTTGGCCACGACATTGGCGACGATCCGGTTGGCCGCCGAAGTGCCGAGCACCTCCTTGGTCTGACCCTCGAACTGCGGCTCCGCCAGCCGCACGGTGACGACTGCGGTGAGGCCCTCCAGCGCGTCGTCCTTGACGATGTCGTCCTCGGCTACGCGGAGCAGCTTGGCGGAGCGCAGCGCCTCGTTGACCGTCTTGGTCACGGAGCGTTCGAATCCGGTCACATGCGTGCCGCCCTTGGGGGTGGCGATGATGTTGACGAAGGACTTGAGGTTGGTGTCGTACCCGGTGCCCCAGCGCATGGCGATGTCGACGGCGAGTTCACGAGTGACCTCCGTCGCCGTCATGTGCCCGCGCTCGTCCAGGACCGGCACGGTCTCCTTGAACGTGCCCTGGCCGGTCAGGCGCAGGACGTCGCAGACCGCCTTGTCCTGGGCGAGGTACTCGCAGAATTCACTGATTCCGCCGTCGAAGCGGAAGGTCTCCTCGGTCTTGCCCTCACCGTCGAGACCCCGTTCGTCGCGGACGACGATCGTGAGGCCGGGGACGAGGAAGGCCGTCTGCCGGGCCCGCTGGTGGAGCGTCTCCAGGTTGAGCTTGGCGTCCTTGAGGAAGATCTGCCGGTCCGCCCAGTAACGCACCCTGGTACCGGTGCGCGCCTTCGGTACCCGCTTGCCCTTGAGCAGGCCGTTGGCCGGGTCGAACGGGCTGTCCGGCCCCTGCTCGGTGAAGATTCCCGGCACTCCGCGCCGGAAGCTGATCGAGTGGGTCGCGCTGTTGCGGTCGACCTCGACGTCGAGCCGGGCGGAGAGCGCGTTGACCACGGAGGCGCCCACTCCGTGCAGGCCGCCCGACGCCGCGTAGGAGCCGCCACCGAACTTTCCGCCGGCGTGCAGCTTGGTCATCACGACTTCGACGCCGGACAGACCCGTCTTGGGCTCGACGTCGACCGGGATGCCTCGCCCGTTGTCCCGGACCTCCACGGATTGGTCGTCGTGGAGGATGACCTCGATGTGGTCGCAGTAACCGCCGAGAGCTTCGTCGACGGAGTTGTCGATGATCTCCCAGAGGCAGTGCATGAGACCGCGGCTGTCGGTGGATCCGATGTACATCCCGGGACGCTTGCGAACCGCTTCGAGCCCCTCGAGTACGAGCAGGTGCCGCGCGGTGTAGTTGGAACCGTCTCGGTCTGCTCCGGTCAGCAGCGCAGTGGACGGCACGGACGTATCGGCGGTCACGCGGTTCGCTCCTCGCTGAATTTCATTTGGGGCCCAGTGGGTAACGGGCTCGGCTTCGGTCGCCGCTGAGAGGGTACCGAGGCCTGGTAGAGCGGTTGTACCGCCACCCTCCGAGAACCCTCACACTAGTCCAGCCTCGCATACACGTTCGATCCCTCGCAGGAGTGACGCGCACATCACGTTCCCTTCCAGGCATGAACCATTTAGGCTCCGGGCACGTCCTCATGAACAAACCGGCAAGCCAGCCGGGAGGATCCACACAGACAAGCAACGCGAAACCGTAGCGCTACGCAATACGGCACATTCGCCGCCAACCGGCAACAGACAGCCATCTTGAGAAGAAGTTTCGAAGAAAAGCCACGAGCGGGAACGTTTTCGGCCTGGTTGGATGTTGACCCTGGTACGACAGCTCGTCGAGCTAGAGAAGAGGCGACGTGACTACTGTTCTGACCCCCGCGAGCCCGCTGACCGCAGCAGACCGCTGCGACCGTTGCGGCGCCCAGGCATATCTGCGCGTCGTCCTGATCAGCGGCGGTGAACTGCTCTTCTGCGCCCACCACGGTCGCAAGTTCGAGCCGGAACTCAAGAAGATCGCCGCGGAAATACAGGATGAGACGGACCGGCTGACGGCTGTACAGGCCCAGGCCACCGAAGAGGAACACTGACACCTCGCATCCACGACGAGCCTGGGGCAGGTCCCGGACCAGCCGACGGGCGGCTTCCCGAAGAGGAAGCCGCCCGTTCTCGTACCTGCGCGAGGATGCCGTTCAGTCACCACCCGGCATCCAGCCGATCGCGGCGGAGATCCGCGTGTAGACACCCGGGCTCCCCATTCGGGCACAACCGTTCCCCCAGGACACCAGCCCGATAAGCCGTCCACGGGCCACCAGCGGCCCTCCACTGTCGCCCTGGCATGCGTCATACCCACCCAGCAGTCCGCCCGCACAGAGCATCGCTGAGGCGTCATATGTGCCGTCCCTGCCGCCCGGGTAGGACCGCGTGCAGAGACTGTCCGGCAGGACGCTCACCTTGGCGGAGCGAAGGGACGACGCGTAGTCACCGTTGCCGGTCGTGTCGCCCCAGCCGTAGACAACGGCGTCGGTGCCCGGCTCGTACGCCGCGTCACCGGGCGCGGCCATCGGGACCACGCTCTTCGCGGGCAACGCGTCGGCCAGAGTAAGCACCGCCAGGTCCCCCGCGTTCGTGACAGGGTCGAATGCCGGGTTGCTCCATGCCTTCTGCACCGCGATCTCCTTGCCCTCGGTCCCACGCAGAGAGTCCCGGTCGGCGATGACCCGCAGATCGCGCACTTTGCCGACCCCGACGCCGAGAGCCTCCCGGCTCAGGCAGTGCGCGGCGGTCAACACCTTCTTAGGCCCCACCACGACGCCCCCGCAGAACTGGCCTGCGCGCGTGTCCCCGAACCGGTCGCGGCTGGACAGCGCCACGACCCAGGGACTGTCCTTCACGTGCGCCGGCTCACCACCGATGACGACACTGTCCGCAACGGCTGGAACAGAGGATCCGAGCGGTATCACAGCCGTGGCGGCAACCAGGGCGAACACCCCGGCCATGGCGCGGAAGACGGTACGGGACATGCGCACTCCTGACTTTGTGGTGAACCATCACCACCCAGAGTCATCCCACTCGCCATCGACCGCACCCGCAGATAGGCCGAGGGCCGGGCTCCCTGTCGGAAGCCCGGCCCTCGGCATGCACTTCTGCGACTTAGTCGAGGTAGTCGCGCAGCACCTGCGAACGCGACGGGTGGCGCAGTTTCGACATGGTCTTCGACTCGATCTGACGGATGCGCTCACGCGTCACTCCGTAGACCTTGCCGATCTCGTCCAGCGTCTTCGGCTGGCCGTCGGTGAGACCGAAGCGCATCGAGACCACGCCCGCCTCGCGCTCGGAGAGCGTGTCGAGCACCGAGTGCAGCTGCTCCTGGAGAAGCGTGAAGCTGACCGCGTCGGCCGGGACGACCGCCTCGGAGTCCTCGATCAGGTCACCGAACTCGCTGTCTCCGTCCTCACCCAGCGGGGTGTGGAGGGAGATCGGCTCACGACCGTACTTCTGGACCTCGATGACCTTCTCGGGGGTCATGTCGAGCTCCTTCGCCAGCTCCTCCGGGGTGGGCTCGCGGCCCAGGTCCTGGAGCATCTGACGCTGCACACGGGCGAGCTTGTTGATGACCTCGACCATGTGCACCGGGATACGGATGGTGCGGGCCTGGTCGGCCATGGCGCGGGTGATCGCCTGGCGGATCCACCAGGTGGCGTACGTGGAGAACTTGTAACCCTTGGTGTAGTCGAACTTCTCGACCGCGCGGATGAGACCGAGGTTGCCTTCCTGGATCAGGTCCAGGAAGAGCATGCCGCGGCCGGTGTAGCGCTTGGCCAGTGACACCACGAGACGGAGGTTGGCCTCCAGCAGGTGATTCTTGGCCCGGCGGCCGTCCTCGGCGATGATCTCCAGCTCGCGCTTGAGCTTCGGCGCGAGCTTGTCCGAATTCGCCAGCTTGTCCTCGGCGAACAGGCCGGCCTCGATGCGCTTGGCGAGCTCGACCTCCTGCTCCGCGTTGAGGAGGGGAACCTTGCCGATCTGCTTCAGGTAGTCCTTGACCGGGTCGGCGGTGGCGCCGGCGACGGCGACCTGCTGCGCGGGTGCGTCGTCCTCGTCGTCGTCGGACAGGACGAAGCCCTTGTTCTCGCCCTCGCCCTCCTCTTCCTCGCCCTTGCCGGCCTTTACTTCCTCGGCCGCCTCGTCGCCGTCGAGGAGCTCGTCGTCCGACTTTCCGGACTTCTTCGTTGCTGTCTTCTTGGCCGCCGTCTTCTTCACGGCGGTCTTCTTGGCTGCCGTCTTCTTGGCTGCTGCCTTCTTCGCAGGGCCGGCGGCGGCAGCGTCCTCAGCCACCACGTCCACGGTCTCTGCCGAGGAGGCGGCAGTGGCCGCGACGGTCCTGGTCACGGTCGTCTTGGCCGCGACAGTCTTGGTGGCGGTGCGCTTGACCGGGCTCTTTGCTGCGACGCTCTTGCGGGCACGCTTCGACGGCTCCGCGGCACTGACCATCAGCGTCACACCCTCTTCCTCGAGGATCTGGTTGAGGCTGCGCAGAACATTCTTCCACTGGGTTGGCGGAATCTGGTCAGCCTCGAAGGCCCGACGCACGTCATCGCCGGCGATCTGCCCATCAGCCTTTCCCCGCTCGATGAGCGCCATCACAGACTCGGACTCGGCGATCTCCGGCGGGAGCGTACGGGATGTGCTGGCCGACACGAACAACCTCTCGGAACGATGGAAACGGCTTCCGGCCCGGCCCTGGGGAGGGCTGGAGCCGACGACCGTCGGGCTGGGAATGTACCGACGGCGCGGGTTTGGCCTCAGAACTGCACAGCGCACTGAACGGCTGCTGTATTCCTTCCGCGGCGGTCACCTCTTAAGTCATCGCACTGTCTCAAGGAGTGTTACGCCCAATCCGCGTGGCCCGAGTCACACCTCATTTGCGACGAACGTGACCATGGGTGCCATCCCCCCACAATTGTGCCGCCGGACCGCCTGGGCCCGGCGACACGTGGTTCGTACACCCTGGCCGTGCTGCGCTCAGTGCTCGCGGGGCGCGGGCACCACCCGCTCCACCTCGGGGTGGACGACGAGCAGTTGACGCATGGCCGCCTCCGCGCCCGCCGAGTCACCGGACGCGAGGGCGTCGACGATCCGCGCATGATGACCGAGGGATGCCTCAGTGGGGCGATCGCAGCCCGTGACGGGGCCACCGGAGACCTGTAGGGCCGCGGAAACGATGCCGGAGAGGTGCTCAAGCATGCGATTACCAGCCGCCTGAATGAGCAGGGAATGGAATTCCACATCGGCCCTGGAGCAGGTGATCCCGTCACCCTGTCCGAGCGCATGCCCCATGATCTCGACCATGTCACCGAGGCGCTGCTGGATGTCCTCGCGGCCATGACCTGCGGCGAGACGGGCGGCGAGCGGCTCGATCGTCCACCGGAGCTCCCCCAGCTCGCGACGCTGATCCTCGCGCTGAGGGCCGAAGGCGCGCCATTCGATGATGTCGGGATCCAGCAGATTCCAGTCACTGACCGGGCGGACCCGGGTACCCACGTTGGGCCGGGCGCTGACCAGGCCCTTGGCCTCAAGGACGCGCAGTGATTCGCGTACGACGGTGCGGGAGACCTCGAAACGCTGACCGATCTCCTCCGGCACCAGAGGGCGGTCGGCGCCCAGGTCGCCGGAGACGATCATCTGGCCCAACTGCTGAACGAGTTGGCCGTGGAGGCCACGGCCACGACTGGCCGAGCCCCGCCGGCCCGCCCGGCCGAGCTCGGCATCGGGGCCGTCCCAGGAACGAAGAGGGGCGCGCTCGCCGGCCGGCGCCTCCGCGTACGGGTAGCGATCGAGTTCACCCGGGCCGGCGAGGCCGGAATCGGCGGAGCGGGCGGCGGTCATCATGGTGTGCGCAAGGGTACTCACGCATCCTTTGTCGGCGCGGCTCGCCCGGCCCTTGAGGTCTTTGGTGAAAAGCACACGAAAGGGTGATCGGCACCCACCCCCCAATTGACGCCTTATTGGTGGAAATCGGGCAACTTCCGGGAAGTTGCGCGGCTGCGACCGATCCATCACCGCACCGCGATCACCAACGAACCCTGCCGCGAAGGCTGGTGAACAGATATGCGCAGATCAGGACCGACAACGACAGTGACAGCGCGGTCCCCACCGGGTGTGCCACCACACGCACGACGACTGCCACCCATCGGTCCGTCTCGTGCGGCCAGCGCGGCCACATCAGCTCTCGGAGCCTGCCCGGAAGGCCGTCGATCGAACGAGAGGCAGATCCCGTCAGCACGTTCTGGACAAGCGGAACGACGAGCACAGGAATGCCCAGCACAGCAGCGACGCCGGCCGTCGTCACTCTGAAGACTCCGGCGGCCAGAAGGCCGGCCCAGGCACAGCCCACGGTCAGCCCTCCCCAACTCGCACCCATGGCTACCGGATTCGGTGGAATCCGGAGCAAATCGTCGCCGTACACCACATGGAGAGCTTCGGCGGCGGCCAGCACGGCAGCCAGAGCGAGCGCCAGGGCAACGCCCGCTGATACCAGCAGCTTGGCGAGGAGCAGCCCCAGGCGGCGGGGGACGGTCCCTCGGCCCGCCGCGAGCGCGGGGTAGCGGAACTCGTCGCCGAATGAGATGGCACCGAGCACTCCGGCGCCGACTGCCGCAGGTGGCAGCGGCAGCGATGACGGCCAGGCCGCCAGCACCTTCGGCAGCTGAGCATGGCCGGAGCGGGCGAGGAGGACGGAGAGTCCGGCCGAGGCGACAAGAACGGCGGCCATGACCAGGGTTGCCGTTCTGACCCCGAGGAGGCGACGGAGTTCGTATCGCAGCGGGCGGAGCGGGCCGCGGGCCGGGCGGCGTCGGATCGATGGCAGCGCTTCCGGGCCGGACACGCGCGCGACCGGTCGCGGTTCGACTCTCCTCTCGCCGTCAGCGGGGCCTGTGGGGATCGTGACGCCTGTGGGACCGGTGTCGGCGACCTCGTCGGCGAGTTGATGCACCGGGAGCCCGTGCCGGAATGCCGCGTCGCCGATCTCCGCGCAGGTGGAGCCGTACACGGAGAGGCGGCCGCTCGCTTCGGCGACCACCTCGACCGAGCGTCTGGCCGCGCGGGCCTCGCGACCGACGACGGCAGCGAGGCGGGCCGCGTGCGGGGTCCGTACCGCGACCCTTGGCCGGAGGCGGGTCCGGGAGAAGTCGTCGGCGCTCTGATCCGCGACGAGACGTCCGTTCTCGATGGTGACCACGTGGTCGGCAGCTCGCGCGGCCTCCTTGGGGTCGACCGTGGTGTAGAGAACGGTCCCGCCCTGGCCGGCATGGGACTGCAGCAGCTCGTGCACCCAGCACTCCTCGCGCGGGGAGAGGCCTTCCGCGGGGTTGTCGAGGACCAGCGTGTGCGGGTCACCGAGCAGCGCCGAAGCGAGGGCGAGCAGGCGGTCCATGCCGAGCGAGAGCGTGCCGACGCGCTGGTCCCGGAGTCCGGCGAGACCGACGACTTCGAGCAATTCATCGGCCCGGGACGCCGGCACGCCTGCGGCGGCGCAGAGCATGCGGAGCTGGCCTCGGACGGTACGGGCGGGATGACCCGGCACATCCCCGAGGAGCACGCCCACCTCATGTGCCGGGTGGCGGATGCGGTGCAGCGGTCTGCCCCGGAAGTAGGTGACCCCCCGCCCCGGGTCGAGTTCGAGCATCAGACGGAGAGCTGCCGTCTTTCCCGAACCTGGAGCCCCCAGAAGGGCGGTGACGTGACCGGGCCGGGCTTCGAAGGTGAGATCGTCCACGGCGACCGGAAGGCCGCGGCGGGGGGAGCTGGTGAGTCCGATGGCCTGGAGCATCGCTTCTCTCGCGGAAGGTGAGACCGCTCGGCGGCAGGGCGGGTACCGCAGCAAGATAACGCGACATATCCGACTTTTCGTGCAGCACTGGCCTTACGGGCGTTCCGCGGTCAGACTTCCGGCCTCAGCATCGGCGGGTTGAGGACCGTGGCCGCTCCGGCTCGGAAAAGCTGGGCAGGGCGGCCGCCCTGTCGCGTGGTCGTCCCGCCCGCAGGCACCAGGAAGCCGGGCGTTCCTGTCACCTTGCGGTGAAAATTCCGCGGGTCGAGGACCACCCCCCACACCGCTTCGTACACCCTCCGAAGCTCACCGACCGTGAACGCCGGCGGGCAGAAAGCGGTGGCCAGAGAGGAGTACTCGATCTTGGAACGCGCCCGTTCGACACCGTCGGCAAGAATCTGCGCGTGATCGAAGGCCAGCGGAGCCTGATTTTCGCCCTCATGGCCTACTCCGCCCTCCGGGCCGAGCAGGTCCCCCACTGGCGCCCAACGCGCACTGTTCGCATCGCCGCCCGCCCGCGGGGCCGGCAGATCGGGGGCCAGAGCGAGGTGGGCGACGCTCACCACTCTCATCCGGGGGTCGCGCCCGGGGTCGCCATAGGTGGCCAGCTGTTCCAGATGGGCACCATTGCCCACTGCCGGCGCGGCCGGATCCTGGGCACACAGCCCGGTCTCCTCGACGAGCTCGCGCGCTGCCGCGGCCCCGAGATCCTCATCGGCTTTGACGAACCCGCCGGGCAGCGCCCATCGCCCCTGGAAGGGCGGCTCACCACGGCGAACCACCAGCGCACAGAGCGCATGGCGGCGCACCGTGAGCACAACCAGGTCGACGGTGACAGCGAAGGGCGGGAAGGTCGACGGGTCGTAGGGCGGCATGCCGTGATCATAGTCGTCTGCCTGACGATAAACACTCCCTTCGCCATGCTCTTCGGCGTGACTGCCTTCGCCGTACTCCCCACCCTGCTCGTCGCCGAATTCGTCATCCGTCAGGGCGCTGAATTCCTCGCTGGAACCCGGCGTCGTTGCCGGAGCCGTCCGGAAGGCAGGCCCCGGCCCGAGCGCCGCTGCGACGCGGGGGCGGGTCGTGCGGCGTCCCGAGCAGCTCACTGGCCGGGAACTCCTGGACGCCGACCACCGGACGCCCTGGAGATCACCGAGTCCGTGGACACCGCCCGGGCTCCTCCTGAGCCGTCCCCCACGGCGCAGGGGGCGAACGCCGGCCGTCCGTGAGCGGACACCGGTTTCACCCCAATGGCTCGTACATGCCGTCACGCCGACGCCGCACGGGGCACCGGCCGTCCACTCCTTGTACCGGCGCAGTACCCGGGCCTCCATTGCGGCCTCCGGCTGCGGGCCCTCGGCAACGACGAGCCGCGGCTCAGTCCGCCCCCGTCCAGCACTTCGCGAGCAGGGCGGGAAGGGTGGCGGTGATCCTGCACCGTGGCTCCGCACTCCACAGAAGCCTCAACGGGAGAAGCTGCTGGGTGCGTCTGTCCGAGCGCGCCGGAAAGTGCCCGCGGCAGGAGCTCGCAACCGTCGCTCCCCGCGCGGTGCGGATCAGGGAGCTCTCCCTATGGGACCGCTGATCAGAGGTGTCGCGGAGCGACGAGGCGCCGGAGTCATCGGCCGCTCCTGGACCCGCGGCGGCTGGGAGAGGCCTGCCCGGAACGCCGTCGGGCGGCAGCCGTTCCGGGGCGGGCGGAGCCGGACGGGGTCTTCCTCGGCCGCGTGGTGGTCCGGCGTGCCGTGCGGGGCCCTGTGCTCCGGTCCGTGCGGTGGACTCGCCGGGCCGTCCGGGCGCGGCGTTCCCCCCGAAGACAACGGCGCAGGGTCTCCGGGTCGAGCCCCTGGTTGCACGCCTCGTGGAGAAGTTGAGCAAAGGTGTACCCAGGGTCGACGCGCAGGGCGAGCCCCAGCGCGACCCGTGCGGCCGGTTCGTCCCCGGTCGACCAGGAGACCCACCCCGCCAAGGTCAGCGGCGCCGCGGCGTGCTCCTCGTACGGTGCGACGCAGCGACGGGAGAGCGCCCGCCAGAGCCGCAACGCGGAACCTGCCTCCGGCCCCTCCATCCACTCGGCGGCCTTGTCACGGGTCTCCCGGTCCTGCAGCCCGAGGATCACCGCGGCGGCCTCGTCGTGACTGATCAACCGGTCGTCATCGAAGTCCGACGCGGAGGGCACCACGACCGGCGCCTCGCTGAGCCGCTTCATGAGCCTGCGGACAAGTCCCAAGGTCTCCCGGGCCACGTCCTCGCGTCCCACCTCGTCCAAGATCTTCGGCACCAGCTCGGCCCCGGCCGAGTCGAGCACCCGTTGCTGCTCCGCAGCGGCCGGGGTGCGCAGTGGCTTGAGCCTGGCTTCCATCTCCCGCAGCGTTCCGCGCACTTGAATACCCGCGTATGCGGCAGCGGCCGCCATCACTGAGGTGCCGGGCAAGGCCAACTGGTTCCCTTCGGCCGGGCAGCAGCGCTCATCCGGGCAGCAGTACGACCAGTACCGGCCGTCCGAGATGCAGAGTGCTTCGAGAACGGGCACGTCGAGCGCACCACACGCCGTACGCAGGCGCTGGGCAAGGGGCCGCAGCCGCTCCATGATCTGGCTGCCGCTCTCGCTTTCGGCAGGATCCTGGCAGAGAAAGATGACGATCGCGTCAGGGCGCTCCCCGCGCCGCTCGCTCCCCTTGATCAGGCACTCGGCGAGCTGCTCGGCGACGGGCGGCCATTCCTGCGGCGACTGCGGGATGCCGAGCCTGAGCCGCCCGCCGAAGCGACCCCGGCCACCGTGCAGGGCGACCATGACCACGCTGTCGTTCGGGTGGAACCCCATGAGGTACGGGAGAGCGTCGGCGAGCTCGGCAGGGCCCCGCAGGGTGATCTGCTGCTCTTCGACCGGACCGTTGGTTTCGTCGTGCTGGTTCATGGCATGACCGTCCCGCGAGCGGCCCCTTTTCCGCGACCCCTGTGGATAAGGTTGTCCACAGGGGTCGCGAGGCCGTTCGCGGTTTGCCGTACCCATCGGGTTGCATGGGAGCACACCGTCCAGGCCGAGTTGGTGGCCGGGAAGGTGGATGTGCTGCTGGTCGGCCCGGAGGTGCTGTCTTCTCCACACCCGGACTCTGTTCGTTGTTCAGGAGGTTCTGCGGCTTTTTTGCTGGAACGCTCGATCCGGGTGACCAGTTCAGAGAGTGCGGGCAGACGTGTGGCCCGCCGCTGCCGGCCCATGACACGGGGCAGAGTGCCGTGCCCCGCGTTGCGCCGCGCAGGGATGTGCCCGGCGGCGGCATCGGCTTCGGTGATGGGCACCGCCGGGCATCCCACCAGGATGGCAGGCGGCACTGACACGGAGGCCGGCGACTGGTGCGGGAGCGCCCGGATGCGGCGTAGCGGTCTCCGGTGCGGCGACACCGGCAGGGGTGACGTTCCGCTCGGTGAGGCAGCGTTGGGGCGTCTTGCACCCGCGAGGGAAACCCGCTCGGTCACCGCGTTCCGAGATCGGTTGAACAATGGCGTCCGATGTCAGGCAGCAACGATCCCCTGCGGGCCACGTGATCCGCTCACCGTGCGAGCACGACGAAAAAACGACTTCGGCGCCGCCCTGTTGTGCCCTCCACACCTGCGACGGTCGGCTGCCGCACGCCCGCTTCATGTCTCCGTCACCGCCCTGCCACGGCCGTGACGCGTCCGCAGCGCGACGAGGTACCGGCGGACGATCACGCCCATGGAAGCCAGAGCACCTGCCAGAACGATCGCCCGCACCCAGAGCTCAATCGGGTGTGCGAGAGGGCCCGAGCCGCCGGGCGGCAGCACCGTCATCTGGACGAGAGCGCCGACCGGCACCGTCAGGGTCGCGAGGAGTCCGACCGGGCCCGGGTTCCGGGTGCTCGCGCCCACCACGCCCAGGACCCCGCCGAAAAGGACGGCCGCGACCCACCAGCACAGGACCTCCCAGCCATACTGGCTGAGCGGTTCGCCCCGGAGGACGGAGTCCGTGACGTAGTACGCGGCCGTCGCCGCGAGCAGGGCCAGTACCCCGTGGACGGCACCACAAAGCCGTGCCCGGGCCGGCCAACCCACGGCGACTGCCAGCGCCGCCCACGCCCAGCCGGCATCGAGCAGCAGGCTCACGACACGGGCTGCCCCCGACACCCACCCCCAGCCGGCGTCTCGTATCTCCGCACCGGTCCACCCGTACGGCGAGGAAACGTCGTTCGCGAACGACGTGGCGGCTCCGAACACCACACCCGTCGCAAGAGCCCCGAGCGCTCCACGCACGATCTTCATCCCGGGAACCTGTCCATGCGGCTTGTCACCCCTTCGTGTGCACATGGCCGCTCACAGCCGGCGGTGGAGGATGTGGAGGCCGACGGTGCCGTGACGGGGGTGGTCGTACGCTTCGGGGACCGTGCCCAGGACCGTGAAGCCCAGGGACGCCACAGCCGCAGCGCGGGGTTGGTCTCCAAGACGGCGTTGAACACCATGGCTGTGTAGCCGTCCCGGCGCGCCTCGTCGAGGACGTGCTCGGCCAGTCGGCGCCCGATGCCCCGGCCGGCGTGTGCCGGGGCCACCATGAAGCCCGCGTTGGCCACGGTCCGCGCGGGCCCGCCGTAGTTGGGACGGACATAGGCCGAGGCGACCACCTCCGCCGCTTCCTCGGCAACGAACACGCAGGAGCCGGGCGCCATCCACAGCGCCCTCGCCGTGGGTTCGTCGGCATCCGCGTCCCAGGCGAACGTGTCGCGAGCGGCAACGATCTCGTGCCAGAACGGCCAGATCTGCGTCCAGTCCTCCGGCACGGCGTCACGGAACCGCACGCCCTGCGCGGGCCCCCGCCCGGTCACCGCTCCCCCGCTTCGTGGACGATGCGGCCGTCGACGACAGTGAGGGCGACAGGAAGTGCCGGAATGTCTCCGGACCGGGTGTGGAGCAGGTCACCGCCCAGCACGCACAGGTCGGCCGCTT
Organism: Streptomyces sp. NPDC104309; assembly: GCF_055584025.1. NCBI lineage: Bacteria > Bacillati > Actinomycetota > Actinomycetes > Kitasatosporales > Streptomycetaceae > Streptomyces > Streptomyces sp. NPDC104309. Next base: position 85,638 of record NZ_JBVJMV010000017.1, read on the forward strand.
TGCCGACCTCCAGGGAGCCTTTCCAGTCGTCGGCGAAGTCCTGCCAGGCCGCGTCGATCGTGTACGAGCGCAGGGCCTCCTGCAGTGTGATGCGCGGGTCGGGAGTGTGCGCGGACGCGGCCATCTTCTCCAGCGCGCGGGCGAAGTCCGGCGCGGTGCTGGACAGTCCCGTCGGCAGCAGCAGGACGGTGACCCGGGCGTTCAGCTCCCCGGCGGCCAGGAGCCCTCGGTACGCCTGAAGGGTGGCCATGCCCATCGAACCGCCCGACATGGTCTCGCCGCCCGGACCGAGCCCCGGCTCGGTTTAGCCGGTGATCCCCAGCTCCCGCAGCTGGGCCAGGGCGAGCCGGAGTGCCTCGGCCCGCGTCTCAAGCGTGGGCGGTGGTACCGCGCCTTGGACCAGCATCTGCGCGCCTTCCCGGAACAGACCGGTCGGGTCGCCGTTCGAGTCGGTGACAACCGTGCCGCCGGGCGGCGGCAGGGTGTGCCGGCCGATACGTCCCCGCCCTCGGGGCGGGACGTCGGACGAGTGCGTGGCGTGATCGGGGCCCGCGCCACCGCGGCCGCCGCGCCACGGCGGTTCCTCAACTGCCTTGCTGGCAAGGTCCGAAGGCTCCGATCCTGATGGCGCGCCAGGTGCTGCCTCCTGGTGCGGACCCTTGGCGACAGCCCCGTACCGTGAGCGCATGTACCGGTTCCTGCTCACCCCGCGTGGGTGGGGGCTCAACGTGTTTCTTGCTGCTCGGCATCCCATTCTGCCTGTTCATGGGCACATGGCAGGTCGAACGGTTCGATGATCGAATCGAAACCCATCGAGCCGCTCAGCGTCGGCCCGACGTGGACGTCCGAGGTGCCCGGCCACTGGACCGGCTGCTGCCCGTCAGCAAACAGACCGTCGGGCAGCTGGTCACGGCGCGCGGGCGCTACGCCGAGCAGTTTGTGGTGCCGGACTGCTACGTGGACGGCGAGAAGGGGTATTTCGTGCTGTCCGTGTTGCGCACGGACGGTGGCAGGGCGGTGCCCGTCGTCCGTGGCTGGCGCCCGGGAAACGCGGAGGGCACCCGTGCCCTGCCCGCACCGACGGGAACCGTCGTGGTGACCGGGGTGCTCCAGGCGTCCGAGGTCGCCGGATCGAGGGACGTAGGCGTCGTCGATGGCCTGCCTCAGGGGCAGTTGGGCCTGATCAGCTCGGCCGTGCTGGTCAACCGACTGTCGCACGACATGTACGACGCCTGGATCTCGCTGTCCGAGCCCGAGGACGGGCTGATGACAGTGCCTCTGCGCCTGCCGCAGAACACCGGGCTCGATCTCAAGGCGTTCCAGAGCCTGGGCTACTCGCTGCAGTGGTTCGGCTTCGTCGGCTTCGCACTGTGGATGTGGTTTGGGTTCTTCCGCCGCGAGGTGGAAGCGGTCCGGGAAGCGGCTGTGTGAGGCCCGGTCGGCTCCCAAGCGAAATCGGTAGAACAGCCCCGCGGCACGCGTTCGGGGCCCTGCCCACTCACGCACACCGAACGGGCCGGACACCCACGGAACCGAGTGTGATCGACGCTGTTCACGCGGCGGTCCCGGACGCTCGTACAGCGTCACACGTACGGCGTCACTTGTACGGCGTCGCCTCACGCCGCTGGTCAACGGGGGCGCAGGGCGGGTGCGACGCCCGCCCTGATCTCTGCCACAGCGCGTGAACGGGGACCGCCCGACGCCGGGTCCGTGTCGAGCGTCGCCCGGACCAGGGCGTGCCGTAGCCGCGGTGCGGCACGTAGCGGCCGCCACCACAGCCCGGGCCCGTCGGCCTGTGAGCTGACCGGGCGTAGTGCGACCAGTTGCCGGACGGTCCGCAGTTCGGCGGTGAACAGGGCGCGGCGGCCGGGCTCGCAGCGACGGCCACCATCCGGCGGCGCGGCAGACGGCCAGGACATCGTCGTGATAGCCGGGGGCGAGTTCCCGGGGGAACCAGAGCAGCTCCTGGCCGGGCAGGTCCTGCCAGGTCACCTCGGAGCGCTCGGCCAGCGGGTGGTCCTCGGCCATGAGGACCCCGAGCGGTACATCGCTGACCAACGCCGCGCTCACCCCGCGGTCGTCCACCGGCAGACACACCAGGCCCGCCTGCAAGGAGCCGGCGCGCACGGCGTCCAGCTGCGCGGTGGTGGAGGCGTCCACCGGCTCGGCTGCGATCCCCGCGTCACGCAGCGCGTCCCAGATCCGGGCGACGACCCCGTGCGGGCTGCCCGGGGTGACGCCCACCTGCCAGCACCGTGCGGCTCCGGCGGCTTGCTGGACGGCGCGCTGTGCCACGGTCGCCGCCGAAATGACCGCGTGGGCATGGGGCACGAGCGCCTGGCCCGCCGTTGTCGGCACCATGCCTGAGGGAGTGCGGCGGAACAACGGAACGCCCAACTCCCGCTCCAGCGCGATGATCTGTTCGCTGGGCGCGGAGGAGCCCATACCGAGTGCCCTCGCCGCCCTGGTGAGGTTGCCCTCCGCGACCACGGCGCCGAAGTACCGCAACTGCCGCAACTCCATGCCCGCTTCACCTCATGCCCGTTCCTCGTTCACCCCAACAGTGACTTTAGGAAGCGGCGCCATTGGTCTGTCGCCCGGGGGTGCCCGGTCGCCCTGTGGCACGGCGGCGAGCCGGCGATGCGTCCGCGCCACGCCCTCGGCAGCGGCAACCTCATGCCCGGCGACGTCCACGAGGTGCTGCTGACGTCCGCCGTGTGGAAGTGCGGCGTCCAGGTCTCACCTGAGCCGGTCACGTGTTTCCGGCCCCCCCGTCGCCGCTGTGGCGTGGGACGACGGGGCGGGCACGGGCGAGGAGCAGGGCGACGTCGTCGGGCTCGTCGCGACGACGCAGGGCCCCCAACAGGTGGTCGCAGGTTTCCTCCAGCCGGCGCGGCGCTCCCGCGAGGAGCCGCAGGAGGACGCCCAGTCGCGTGTCGAGGGGGTGGCTGCGGGTTTCGACCAGTCCGTCGGTGTAGAGCAGCAGCCCGTCTCCGGGCTCGATCCGCAACTGGCTCGTCTCGAAGGGGACGCTCCCCACACCGAGGGGCGCTCCGGTGGGGAGGTCAAGGAACCTCGGGGCGCCGACGCCGGGGATCAGGACCGGCGGCAGGTGACCGGCGGTGGCGAGGCGGCAGCAGGCGCGGCGCGCGTCGTACACGGCATAGGTGCAGGTGGCGAACCGTTGCTCCAGCTCGCCCGTGATGCGGTCGAGGTGGCGCAGGACCGCGGCGGGGTCCAGGTCGAGCGCGGCCAGGGTACGGGTCGCGGTGCGCAGCTGGCCCATGGTGGCGGCGGCGCCGGTGCCACTGCCCATGACGTCGCCGATGACCAGGGCGGTCTTGTCGGCGGACAACGCGATGACGTCGTACCAGTCGCCGCCTGTTCCGCAGATGGTCGAGGCGGGCTGGTAGCGGCAGGCGATGTCCAGGCCCGGCCGGTGCGGCGGTTTCTGGGGCAGGAGGCTGCGTTGGAGGTTCTCGGCGGCCTGGCGCTGGTTCTGGTACCAGCGGGCGTGGTCGATGCTGACGGCTGCGCGGGAGGCCAGTTCCAGGGCCAGGGTGGTGTCGTCCTCAGTGAAGGGCAGCGGATTGCGGGTGCGGGCGAGGCCCAGCGCACCCAGCACGCGGCCGCGGGCAGTGAGCGGGACGGCGAGGCAGGAGTGCGCCCCGGCCCCGGCGAGGACGGCCGCGGCATGGGAGGGGGCGATGTGAGCGAGGTCCTGGCCTGTGATGTGGGTGGCGAGGACCGGGCGGCCGGTGGTGATGCACCGGGTGATCAGGTGGTCGGGCTCGTACCGGGCGAGGTGTCCGGAGGGCACGGAGACGGCCGGGGCGGGGTGGGCAGCGAGGGCCAGGGTGCGGAAGGCGGCCGGGCCATCGGGCGCCCAGTCGCTGTCGCCGCCCTGGAGCACGGCCTCCAAGAGGTCGACCGCGGCGAGGTCGGCCAGCTCGGGCACACAGGTGTGGGCGAGTTCGTCGGCGGTGGTATCCAGGTCCAGAGTGGTGCCGATGCGCGTGGAGGCGTCCGCGATCAGGGCAAGACGCCGCCGCGCCGCGGCGGCCTCGGAGGACGCACGGTGCTGTTCGGTGACGTCCACGAGTTCGAGGGCGAGTCCGAGCACCTGCCCGGCGCTGTCCTCGAGCCGGTAGTAGGAGGCTGACCAGGCGTGCTCGCGGCCCGGGTCGGAGGGGGTGGGGGCGAGGGCGAACTGGTTCACGAGCGGGTCTCCGCTGTCCAGTACGCGGCGCATCGCGGCCTCGACCGGGCCGGCGTCCATGAAGTCCAGCACCTCACGCACGGGGCGGCCGATCTGCCGATCGGCCGGCCGGCCGTTGATGCGCTCCAGCGTGGGGTTGACCACCAGGTACCGCAGATCGGGATCCAGGATCCCCAGCCCTATCGGAGACTGCGAGACCAGTCGGGCGGAGAGCGCGAGGTCGCGCTCCATACGCTGGAGAACGGCCTGATCGGCGGCGATACCCAGCGCGTAGAAATCCCCGTGCTCACCCTCCAGCCGTACGTTCCGGAACTCCACCAGGCGGGTACTGCCGTCCTTGTGCCGGACAGGGAAGGCCCCCGCCCAACTCGTGCCCTCTGCCATCACCTGGGAGAACAGCTCGGTGACCAGGTCCAGGTGCTGCTCGTCGACCATCAGCCGGGCCGCGTACCGGCCCAGGGCCTCCCGGGCGCTGTAGCCGAAGATCTGCTGTGCCTGCGGGCTCCAGAAGACCACGCGCCCCCGTGCGTCCAGCACCACTGCCGAGACGCTGAGCAGATCGATCAGGCCACCGGACGGAGCCCCGGGCGCGCGCCCGGCATCTCCCACGAAGGGTTCGGCAGACCCCACCGGTCGCCACCTCGCTCCCCGCTGTGTCACCGGCTGATCACCACCATGGTCTCTCACCTCGGCCCGGTCGGCAGCACGACCGCGGAACGCACAGAAGCACCACAGCCGCGAAGCGCACAGAAGCGGACGGCGCTCACGCACGCAGCCTCACCACGCTGTTTCATGGGAGAAACACCCATACCTCTGGATCAAGTGTTCTATAGACTCCCTCGATGGCCAGCGATCTTCTCCGTCTCAACGTCCTGGGGTGCGACGCCCTACGCGAGCGTGGACAACCCGTGCTCCGGCTATCTGGTGTCCAGCGGCGACACTCGGGTCTGGGTGGATGCGGGCAGCGGGACGCTGGCGCAGTTGCAACGGCATGTCCGGCTCGATGAGCTGGACGCCATCTGGATCTCGCACCTGCACGCCGATCACAGCGCGGATCTGCTCACCGCCTACTACGCGGCGCTCTTCGCGGACGTACAACTCGCCGCACCCATCCCCCTGTACGGGCCACCGGACATCGCCGCGCGGCTCGTCCACTTCCTGACCAACACCTCGACGAGCAGCCCGGTCGAGTCCGCCTTCGCCGTCCATGAGCTGTATGACGGGCATCAGGCACGCGTCGGCGCACTCACCCTGACCAGCCGCGCTGTGGCGCACGGCATCCCGGCCTTCGCCGTACGCGTCGAGGCCGCGGGCCGATCGCTGGTCCACTCCGGAGACACAGCGCCGTGCGCGAACCTCACGCAGCCGGCGGGGGGTGCGATGTGCTGCTGTGCGAGGCCGAGGGCGCCCGAGTGCCGGCCGAGGGCGAACAGGTGCACCACACGCCCGAAGACACCGGCGACACAGCCGTCGCGGCGCGGGCAGGTCGTTTGATCGTCACCCACGTCGGCCGGTTCCTCACCCCGCGGCAGGCGGTGGCACGCGCCTCGGCCCGGTTCGACGGTCCCGTCGACCATGCCGCGCCCGGTGCCACCTTCTCGATCGGTCAGGCCACAACTGCCTGAGGGGCCGTTCGACGAGGCGGCCACGTTCGAAGGGGCACCGGCAGGGACCGGTACGACCAGGTGGTCGGGTGAGATGCACGGCGCCGGGTACCCAAGGTGGTTTCGTCGAGCGTCACCTGCGCGCTTCGGCACCGGGGGTGTCTCATGTGTACGCCCACCCCGATCGCCGTCCCGACCGTCGCGGCTGTCCTCGTCGTCGACGGCGTTGGAGCACGGGTGACTTGTACGATCGCGAGCGGGATGGGGCTCGTAGCGCAGTGGTCGTCGCGCCTTCACCGCGTGTGGGAGGACACCGGTTCGAATCCGGTCGGTCCCATCCCACCTGCGCCACCCTCGTCCAGCAGCCGCGCCATGTCAACGTCGCAGACGGACACCGGGACGAGAACGCCCAGTTCATCGCCAACGCCCGCCAGGACATCCCTGACCTGATCGCCGAGATCCGCCGCCTCCGCCGCCTACTCGGAGCGCACGCGGCGCAGGACACCGACACGGGCTGATCACGCGCGGCCGGTCGACAGGTACCGGCGGGTCCTCCGCACCCCGAGGTCGAAGCAACGCTCCTTCGATGCGGCCATGAGTTCAGCGAGTCTCCCCGCCCTGCGCGAGCGGGCGCCCTGGCCACTGGCCTTTGCCCTCGCTGCTGCCCGGCGGACCGGCAGCGATCACCTTTCCGGGAGCCCGACCGGACGCTCGCGGCGCAGGGCCGGTGCGGAGACCAGGACGAGCCCGCCGAGGAGAAGCACCGCGCCGGCCACCGCCGATGGGCCCGGCCGTTCTCCCAGCAGCGCGACCCCCAGCGCCGTGGCGACCAGTGGTTCAGCCAGGCTGAGAGTGCCGACCGTCGCCCCGCTGATCCGTCCCACCCCCCAGGTGAACAGCAGATAGCCCAGAGCCGTCGTGGCCAGGGCCAGCCAGCCGATCAGGACCAGGGCGCGCGGTTCGGTCAGCCCGTCAGGGTGGGCGAGGGCCCATGGTGAGACCAGGATTCCCGCGCAGAACACGCTTGTCGGGGCAGCAGCGGCGGTATCCGCGCCTCGGTCCCCGAGCTGTTTGGTCGCCGAGATGTACACGCCGAAGCTGGCTCCGGCGATCATCCCGAGCAGTACACCCACGCTGTCGGCCGGTGCCCCGTCGGCCGGGACAAGAAGCAGTGCGATGCCGCCGACCGCGCACGCGGTGCCGCAGACCCACGGTCCGCCGAGCCGTTCACCGGCCAGGATTCGCCCGCACACCCCCGTCACGGCCGGGACCGTACCGAAAGTGACGGCGGTGGCCAGGGCGGCACCACCGCGGGCCACCGCCTCCAGGAAACATGCTTGGAAGGCCGCCGTGACCAGGATGCTCACCAGCATCCACCACCGGGTGTTCCGCCGCCACACGGTCCGGATGCCGGCTCGCCGCGCGGTGAACAGCCCCAGGACGAAACCGCCGAGAAGCATCCGGCACGCGCCGATCACCACCGGCGACGCGCTGCTTCCGGCCAGGATCTGGGCGGGGCCGACCGTGCCCCAGAGCACGGCCGCCGCCAGCACCGGCGTCACTCCGCCGCCGCGCACGGCGTGCCCGAGCTTGCCCGCTGCGCTTGTCACGCCCCTCATTTCGCAGAGCCGGGCAGGATCCGTGGCACAGCACACCTCGGCGGAACACCCAGCAGTTCCTGGTCCCGACGCTAGCGAGTTCCCGGTGGTCGTTCCCATAGGGAGAAGACACCAACTCGCCGGCCGGTGCGCGCTCCGCTTCCGGCGCTTCTCACAACCCGCCCGCTCGGTCCCTCCCAACGCCCCTTCGGATGCGGTTCTGTTGGGACACGCGAGAGCGGACCCACCGGTCCTCCGGCAGGAATTGCCGGGCGTGCTCCGGGACATGTCCTGAAAGGAGGTCGAGGCCGGACCGTGTCGGCTGTTCGAGCACGTCGTCAGGCGGCCGGGGGAGGTACCTCGGTGTGGTCGTCGCACTCGATGGCCGGGGGCACGGGTGTGTGAGGTGGTCCGCTTTCCCGCAACACGTCCGTGAGGGACCGCAGTCCCGGCGAGGCCGCGCCCTTGCGCACGAACAGGTATGTCGACGATGCCGGTCCGTCCCACGGCCGCAGCGCGATCCTCGAACTCCACGGCGGGCGGCCGATCGGGTCGAACACCGTCCAGGACGGTGCCTCCCGCGCGATGGCGCTCAGTGTCTCCAGCAGGGTCGTGAACGGCGGTCCCGCGACCGGCTCGGCGCCCGCCTGCCGGAAGGCTTCGAGGACGAGGGCGTGGAAGCCCGGATTACGCTCGCGTGCGGCCAGACGCACGGGGAGACCGGCCAGGTCCCGGGGGCCGAGCCGGCTGCGCGCGGCGAGGGGATGGTCGGCGGGGATCGCCACGACCAGCGGATCCTCCCAGAGGCGGATCACATCCATGTCCTGAGGGCCCGGCGCCGTCTCACCGCCGCGGACGAGCGCCGCGTCCAGCTCACCGGTCCGCACCGCTTCGATTCGGTCGCTCCGCCCCTGCTGTCGCACGGCCACCTGAATTCCGGGCGACCGTGCCGCAAGCAGGTCCAGTGCGTGGTGGAGCCGCTCGGCGTACGCCCGGCCACTGCCCAGCCGCACCGCCCCTTCCGTACCCGATGCCAGGTCGGCTGCCGTCCGCTGCAGTCTCCGTGCCGCGTCCAGCACTGTCCTGGCCTCGACGAGCAGACGTTCGCCGGGCGCGGTCAGTCGCACCCGGCGCGTCCCCCGGTCGAACAGTGTGACGCCGAGCTCCCGCTCAAGCCGGGCCACGTGCTGGCTCACCGCGGAGGGCACGACGTGCAGACGTGCCGCGGCCCGCCCGAATCCGCCTTCATCGACGATGGCAACCAGATACGCCAGCTGCCGCAGCTCCATGTCCCGGTCCTGTCGTCATCGGAAGTGAACGGACTCTTCGTGAACTGCTTCTTGGACGTGCTCTGTTCCCGGGATGGACTGGGGGCATGAACGAGTTCACCAAGCCCTTGGTCGTGCACCGAAGTGACGGAGTTCGACGTGCACTTCGACAGCGGGCCGGAGTGGCGATGACGCGGGCTGTTGTCCACGGCCCAGGTGGCTGCCGGGCCGAGGCGGCGGCTCGGTGCTGTGACCGGCATCGTCCGCGGTGCCCGCCGCCATCGGGTTCCGGGCGTGAAGGCGCCGTTCACCGCGCGCCGGATGTGCCGGGGGGACGCAGGCGCGCATGCGTGATCGCGGTCCATGAGCGCGGCATGAGGACTTGATCGTTCGTAAGGAATGGTCGGAACTTGTCACGCCCGACGCCACCATCGGCGTCACCCCCGAACTCGGCACGCGGAGCCGTGGTTCACCGGGCACGAGCACGGGGCATCTCAGCCTGCCGCAGCGAGGACCAACGGAAGGACTTGTTCGCTGCCTGCCCGGCGCAGCAGGCGGGCAGCGACTGCGAGGGTCCATCCGGAGTCCGCGGAGTCGTCCACGAGCAGGACGGGGCCCGGAGAACTCGCCAAGGCATCAGCCAGCTCCTGAGCGACAGCGAAGGCCCCGGACAGCGCTCTGAGGCGTTGGGCGGAGTTGCTGCGGCGTGCCGCGTGAGCGCCGCTCGGGCCGGTGTACGTCAGGGTGCCCAGAAAGGGGAGGCGGCCGACGGTCGCGATTCCCTGGGCGAGGGAGCCCACCAACTGGGGTCGGGTCAGGGACGGTACCGCGACCACTCCCACCGGCCGGGCTGAGGCGTCCGGGGCATTCGGCGCCCAGCCGCCAGGGGAGCGTGCCCAGTCGGCGAGGACCGCCACCGCGGCCCGCAGTACGTCGTCGGGGACCGGACCGTCGGGCGCGTTCTCGGCCAGCAGCGGGCGCAGCCGGTTGCCCCAGCCGATGTCAGAGAGCCGTCCCAGGGCGCGCCCGGTGGAGCACTGCTCCTTGGCCGGGATGCGTCCCTTGAGGTCGATGCCCAGTGCGGGCATCCCCGTCGGCCACATCCGGCGCGGCTCGACCTCCACCCCCGGGCGGTCCAGTTCCTTCGTCGCCCCCGTCAACGTCTCCGCCGAGACAGCGGGATCGGCCCAGGCTCCCGCGCAGTTGTCGCAACGACCGCACGGGGCGGCTCCCTCGTCGTCCAGCTGCCGGCGCAGGAACTCCATCCGGCACTGGGACGTGCTCGCGTAATCGCGCATGGCCTGCTGCTCGGCGGCCCGCTGCCGCGCCACCCACGCATAGCGTTCGGCCTCGTAGACCCACTCGGTTCCCGTGGCAGTCCAGCCGCCCTTCACCCGCTTGACCGCGCCGTCGACATCGAGCACCTTCAGCATCGACTCCAGTCGGCTGCGCCGAAGATCCACCGCTGCCTCCAGGGCCGGCACCGACAGCGGCCGTCCCGCTCCGGCGAGAGCCGAGAGGGTCTGGCGGACCTGCGCCTCGGGCGGGAAGGCCGTATCGGCGAAGTAGCGCCAGATGGCCTCGTCCTCCTTGCCCGGCAGCAGCAGGACATCGGCGTGCTCGACCCCGCGACCGGCGCGGCCCACCTGCTGGTAGTAGGCGATCGGCGAGGACGGCGAACCCAGATGCACCACGAACCCCAGGTCGGGCTTGTCATAGCCCATACCCAACGCCGACGTCGCGACCAGTGCCTTCACCCGGTTCTCCTGCAGGTCGACCTCGGCCTGCAGCCGGTCCGCGTTCTCCGTCTTCCCCGTGTACGAGGCCACGCGGAAGCCGCGCTGACGCAGGAAGGCGGTGGCCTCCTCGGCCGCGGCGACAGTGAGGGTGTAGATGATTCCGGAACCCTGCAGGTCGTCCAGGTGCTCGGCGAGCCAGGCCAGGCGGTGCGCGGCGTCCGGCAGCTGGACCACACCCAGCCGCAGACTCTCCCTGTCCAGCCGGCCGCGCAGCACCAGGGCCTCGCCGGCGCCGGTACCCAGTTGCTCGGCCACGTCCGCGGTGACGCGCGCGTTGGCGGTCGCGGTGGTGGCCAGCACCGGCACACCGGCGGGCAGCTCGGCCAGCATCGCCCGCAGTCGGCGGTAGTCGGGGCGGAAGTCGTGGCCCCAGTCGGAGATGCAGTGCGCCTCGTCGACCACCAGCAGACCGGTCGTGGCCGCGAGCCTGGGCAGCACCTGGTCGCGGAAATCCACGGAATTAAGGCGTTCCGGACTTACGAGGAGAACATCGGTCTCGCCGCGCTCGACCTCCCCGTAGATCGTGTCCCACTCCTCCGGATTGGCCGAGTTGATGGTGCGCGCATGGATACCGGCCCGCGCCGCCGACTCGACCTGGTTGCGCATCAGCGCCAGCAGCGGCGAGATGATCACCGTCGGGCCGGAGCCTCGCCGGCGCAGCAGAGCGGTGGCCACGAAGTAGACCGCCGACTTGCCCCAGCCGGTGCGCTGCACCACCAGCGCACGCCGGCGCTGCTCCACCAGAGCCGCCACCGCCTGCCACTGGTCCTCCCGGAGCCGTGCCGAACCGCTCGGGTCACCGACGAGCTCAGCGAGGATGGCATCGGCTTCAGTGCGGAGCTCCAGGTTGTCCATGCCCCCATGCAACCCGATGGCAAGGACAATCGACCAATTCACCCCGCGTGACAACGGGCTCACCAACGGTGCCGGCCGCGCGTCGATCGACGGCGGCAGGCCGGAGCGCTCAGCCCCCGCCCCTCACCGATGGTCGCGTTCATGCAGGTCAGTACGGGTGGGGTGCGCCGACGCGGAGTCGAGCACGCTGAGATGCCGCTGCTCCCGGGCAGGAGGACGAGGCGCTTGGCCGCAGCGGCGCGACTGTTGCGCCGGGCCAGGGCGCAGGGGAAGTTTCCGCTGGTACTGGCCGTTCGGGCGAGACAGGAGGCGTTGTCCGGGCGAGGCGTGGGCAGGGATATCAGAGCCATTTCGTCCGATACCCGTCAGCTGTGCCAATTGCTCGTTGCCGCCCGCCGATACGCCAGGAAGAATTGGACTCGCTCCCCGCACGGTCCTTTCGCGGGCCGGAAGGGCTGTGCCGCAGTGCGCCCCCACTCGACCTTGCCCGCACCGTGGGCGCGTATGCGAAGGGAGGACCGTGACCTTCGGATTCGCTCCGTCCGCAGACACTTCGATGCCGGCGTCTTCGGCGTCCACCGAATCCGCCAACCGCCTGGCCCGGATGCTGGAACCGGCCGAGTGGGCAGAGGCGGGCATACCCCTGTTGCGCAGCCCGCGCGAGGTTGTCAGCGGCCTGCACGCCCGCCACCGGCCCATGCCGACAACCGCTGTCGTCGCCGTACTCGACCACGAGGAACGCCTCGCGGCCAGTGCCTCGTTCGCACGCCGCCCCATGGCCGCGGACGGCTGGGAGTTCCGCAACTCGCTGTTGGCGAATCTGCGCCGGGTCATCCCGCACGACCTCCGCCGCCGCACTCCTGCCCGGACCGCGGTACTGCTCTACTGCCGTGAGGGCGACGAGCGTTGGACGGAGGAGGACGGCGCGTGGATGTGGGGCCTGCGGGACGCCTGCACATTGCACGGCCTGCGGTGCGGCGCGTACATCACGCTCACCCGCGGCGGCTGGCAGGTGCTGGGCGAGGGCCGGGGCGGGCGTCGGCCCAACTCCACCTCGCAGCCGTCCGCTCTCGCCGACACGGCACTCGGCCGTGATCCGTTGCCGCTGCGCACGGGCGGCGGTGCCGCTCAGGCGCAACGGCGAACCGCGGCACGCTGACCGGCGGTCGCGGGCCCGGCCGCCCGTCGTCGGGCAGCCGGGTCACCGCACTCCGGTGTGTCCTGCGGCTCAGACGCCGGCGCCGAGCACCGCGTTGATCGTCTGCGGATCCCCGCAGACGATCAGCAGGGTTCCGGCGCGTTCGCGGGCGCCGGACAGCACGTCGGCAACAGTGTCACCGCCGCCGTTGACAGCGACGACCACCACGGGACGAGGCTTCAGCCGGCCCGAGGCTGCGGCACCGGCGAAGAAGACATCGTCGCCCGCTTCGTGCTGCGCCCAGTAGGCGGCGTCACCGAAGGAGAGTTCGTGCACGGCCCACGGGTGCTGCTCACCGGTGGTCAGCACCAGGATGTCGCCCGGTGCGCGCCCGGAGTCGAGCAGCAGATCCACCGCTTCGTCGGCGGCGTCAAGAGCACCGGCGGCCGAGGCGGGAATGAGCTGGATCTGCGGAGCGGAACGATCCTCCGGCCGGGCCGTCTTCGACTGACCGGAGGTGGGGTGCGGGCGCTGCGCCGGGGGCGCGGGCCTCGCGGGACCGGGACCCGGGCGACCGGGGCGCGGCGTGGCCGCTGAACGCGGACCGGGTACGGGACGGGGGGTCGGCGCGGTGCGGCCTGCGGCCGGAGTGACGCGGGGACCCTGGGCGCTCTCGTGAATCTGAGGCTCCTCGGGGATGAGAGGCATGGGTGGTTGTCTATCAAACGCCGACACACGAGGCATCAGCGGGTGGGTGCATGTGCGCGATCAGAAGTCGAAGCCGAGCTGGCCCCCGCTTTCCAGTGCGGCCGCCTCGGCGGAGAAACGGACCTTCTTGAGGTGCTGCCACCTGGGCAGCGCGTCCAGGTAGGACCACGAGAGACGGTGATGGGGCGTGGGCCCCCACTCCTCCAGCGCGGCCCTGTGCACAGGCGACGGGTATCCGGCGTTGGCGCCGAAGGCGAAGGCGGCGTACTCACCGGAATCCGCGCCCAGTTCGGCCATCATCGTGTCCCGTCGCACCTTCGCGATCACCGAAGCCGCCGCGACCGCGATACAGGACTGGTCGCCCTTGATCACCGTGCGGACCTGCCAGGGCTGTCCCAGGTAGTCGTGTTTGCCATCGAGTATCACCGCGTCGGGCCGCACCGGCAGGGCTTCGAGCGCGCGCACGGCGGCCAGACGCAGAGCAGCCGTCATGCCCAGGTCGTCGATCTCCTGCGCAGAGGCGTCCCCCAGAGCGAACGCGGTGACCCAGCGCTCCAGCAACGGGGCCAGCTCCGCGCGGCGCTTGGGGCTGATCAGCTTGGAGTCGGTGAGCCCGGCAGGAGGTCTGCGAAGGCCGGTGACGGCCGCACACACGGTGACCGGTCCCGCCCACGCTCCGCGTCCGACCTCGTCGACACCGGCGACGGTCTTGGCACCAGTGGTAGCGCGCAGTGAGCGCTCGACGGTGTGCGTGGGTGGTTCGTACGGCATGGCGCCTGTCAGCGTACGCCGATGGGAACGCCGACAACACCCCGGGGCGCCCGACGACCGGCCGGGACGCGCACCGAGCCGCGGAACGGATGGCGACAGGATCCTCGACCGCGGCATTCCGCTTGCTGCGGTCCACGCGTCCGAAGAGCCGCGCGTACGGGCTGGTGATCACGAACGGGTCTGCCGACGCCCCGAAAAGGCGGCCGGAACCACCGACCGGACAGGCTCAGCAGTGCTCGGGCCGGATTGGTGAACCGCGGAACGCGGCAGGCGCGGGCCGCCGCGCATGGGCGTCGGCCGCACCCCTCCCGTTCGGCTCGCGTCAGTACGGCCGTAGGGGTCGTACGGATCGCCTTCGTCACCGCCGCGGTCGCCGTCCCCGCCACCGCCCGTGCGCGAAGCGTGGCATGCCCGCGCGAGATCGCCCGAACCCCGTTCTCCCAGAATGTCGCGGGCTCGCGCCTCGGACCAACTGGTGGCGTACCAAGGGGTGTCGGAGGCTCGCAGGGACCCTTCGATCTCCATGAGGGCGCATGAGCGCAGCGGCTCCGGCAGTGTGTCCAGGGCGGGCACGGCGTCGGCCGAGAGGCCCCGTAGGTGGTCGATGTCGATGGAGTGGTCATCGCGGTACCGCTGAACGTCCTGCTCGGCGATCACCCCGTCGGGCGAGATCAGGCCGAACGCGAGCACGGCGACGGCCGCGCTCGCGGCGACCGCGCGTGGCAGCAGTCGCGCACCGAACACGCCGGCACTCGCGAAGAGCGCCCCGAACACGATGAGCAGGACGACAGCGACCGCAGTGGTGCGCAGGACGGCGCCCAACCGGCCTCGGGAGTCCACCATCCGTTCGCACACGCCTCGCGCTCCCCAGGCCGCGCCGTCGATGACGGAACTGAACAAGCCCAGCGAGCCGAGGAGCACCCCGGCGAGCCAGCCACGACTGCCGTGCAGAGCGAGCGGGCCCAGGGCGACAGCCGAGACGACAGCGAGGAAGGTGGGCCATCCGGCATCCCGAAGGACCGGGACCACGAGAAGAGCCAGGCCGCCGACCGCCCAGACAACTGTCCATGGACGGAGGCGGCGACCGGCCGCCCGTGCGGCGAAGAAAGCCGCGAGCGCGGCGGGCACCGCGACGATCAACAGGTTCGAACCGAGGCCGTCGCCCAGCAGCAGGGCGCTCAGTACCGCGGTGGCGAGGACGGAGCAGATCGTCGCGCTCCGGATGCTGGTGTGACAGTCCACGGTCCGGCTGACGCACCACGACGGGGGCCGCTCTCGCCGCCCTCTCCCTACCGCAGCAGCCAGTCCGGCAGTTCCTCCGTCCGCGCCGACCAGTGGGCAGGTGGAGCGCCGGCCCTGCCCGCCGCCAGGATCCCGCCGACGATGGCACAGGTGGTGTCGACATCGCCGCCCGCCTGGGCCGTCACCCAGAAGGCCTGCTCGAAATCGCCGAGGCTTCGCGCCGCCGACCAGAGGGCGAACGGGACGGTGTCATGTGCACTGGTGCGCCTGCCGTTGCCGAGGACCGCGGCGACCGTTCCCGCATCGCCGTAGTCGAGCATGTCGCGTGCCCGGCGCAGCCCGGCGCCGACCGCGCTGCGCGGCACGAGCGCGATCACACCGTCGAGTAGCTCCGTCGGGGTGGGCGGTCCCGTGGTCGATGCCGCCAGTGAGGCCGCTGCCGCGACGGCCATCGCGCCCACGACCGCCTCGCGGTGTTGGTGCGTGGGGTACGAAGAGATCTCGGCCTGATGCGTGGCCTGCTCCGGGTCGTCCGCGTACCAGGCGCCGAGCGGCGCGATGCGCATGGCCGAGCCGTTGCCCCAGGAACCCTGCCCCTTGAACAGCGCGGACGCCAGCTCCCGCCAGTCACCGCCTTCCCGCACCAGCCTGAGCAGTCGGTTCACGGCAGGGCCGTATCCCCGGTCGGAGTCATGGTGCGCGGCGAAGGAACGCGCGAGCGCGTCCTGGTCGATCCGCTCGTGCTCCGCCAGGACGACCAGCACCGATGAGGCCATCTCGGTGTCGTCCGTCCACTGCCAGGGGCCGGGGGGAAGTTCGCGCCGCTTCAGCAGCGGATAGTTGGCCGGGACAAAGAACTGGGAACCCAGTGCGTCTCCCACAGCCAGTCCACGCAAGCTGGCCAAGGCGCGTTCGAGACGTGGGTCGGTTGCAGAGTCAGCGGTTGTCATCGCCCTTCCACTCTATCCGGTGATGCCGTACGGCTCGGGTACGCGCCAGCGCTCGAACGGCCGGTCAAGGGTGTAGCGCCCGTCCTCTCCGAGGATCAGCGTTCTCGTCTCCCCGTTGCCCGGATTGGAAAGCGACTCGAACTCGGCCACCGACCAGTGGAACCAGCGCATGCAGAACAACCGCATGGTCAGTCCGTGCGTGACCAGCAGCACGTTCGGCGGGTGGTCGGGGGCCTCGAAACTCCGGTGCAGACTCTCCAGGAAGGCACCGACCCTGTCGTACACATCGGCCCCGGACTCCCCCTGTGCGAAGCGGTAGAAGAAGTGCCCGTAAGCGTCCCGATACGCCTTCTGCAGCCTCACGTCGTCCCGGTCCTGCCAGTTACCCCAGTCCTGCTCCCGCAGCCTCGGCTCCTCCCGCACCCGCACCCGTTCAAGATCGAGGCCGAAGGATCTGAACGTCTCGTGCGTGCGGCGATAGGGAGAGACGTACACGCTGACCCGCTCGCCGTCGAACATCTCGCGCAGCCGCACCCCCGTTTCCCTGGCCTGCCGCAGCCCGGCAGAGGTGAGCCTCAGCGCGTGGTCCGGCTCGCGCTCGTACACCGTGTCATCGGTGTTGCCTTCGGACTCACCGTGCCGGACGAGGACAATGCGTTGCGGTCGTGCCATGTACAGACCCTAAGGGCTGTCCCGTAATCCCTGACGGGCGCGCGACGACAGCTACTTCCCCAAGCTCTCGGCTGCGCTCGAACAGGGGAGGCCCCATCCTCGCCGCGTTGTCGGAACATCCGCATACCTCCAGTATGCGGACGTCCCTCCGCCTTGCGATGCACCTGACGCCGCGCACTGATCCACCACGGATTGCGGGACAGCCCTTAGATCGGCCATGGCTCATTCGAGCAGTTGTCCGGACTCCATCCGACGGATGCCGCCGGTGAAGCGGTGGCGCAGCAGCCGGTCGTGGGAGACCACCACCAGCGCGCCCTGCCAGAGGGCCAGCGCTTCCTCCAATTCCTGCACGAGTCCGAGTGCCAGGTGATTCGCGGGCTCGTCGAGCAGCAGCAGGTCCGCCGGCCGGGCCAGCAGACGGGCGAGGGCGAGTCTTCTGCGCTGACCCGCGGAGAGCGATCCGACCGGCACCCGGAGATCCCGGGACCGGAACAATCCGTACGAGAGGAGCAGTTCCGCCTGCTCTTCGTCGGTCAGCGGCAGTCCACGGCCGAACGCCGCGAGCACCCGCTCCGTCGGGCGGTGCGCCGGAATCTCCTGAGCGAGGTAGCCGATCCCGCCCCCGCGGACCACGCGGCCCGCGTCGGGTTCGAGTACGCCCGCCATGACGCGGAGCACAGTGGACTTCCCCGCCCCGTTGCCGCCGTGAATCAGCAGCTTCTCGCCCGCCGACACGGAGAGCCGGTCGACAGCGAGCCGATCACCCACCCGTACGCCCGTCAGGGAGACCAGTTCCCCTTCGGTCGAGCCGGCCGTGGGCCGGGCGGTGAAGCGCAGCGGGTCCGGCGGCCTGGGGACGGGCTCCTCCCGCAGTCGCTCCAGGCGCTTGCGCGCGTTGCGGATCCGCCCGGACACGGATGCCTGGACCCGGCCCCCCGCCCGGTCGTACGCCATCTTGTTGTTGTCCTTGATGCCACGACCTGCCGCGACTCCGTGGGCGGTGGTCGCCGTGTACTCCTCCAATCGCGCCGTCTCGTCGCACCACTGCGCGTAGGACTGCTCCCAGCGCTGCCGCGCAGCTCTCTGCTCGGCCCGGAATCCCGCGTATCCACCGCCGTAGCGCACGACCGTGCGGCGGTCGGAGTCGACCTCCAGCACCGCGGTCGCCACGCGTTCCAGGAAGACCCGGTCATGGGACACGGCGATCACCGTGCCGGAATGGGCCAGCAGGGCATCCTCCAGCCAGTCGAGGGCGGCTCCGTCCAAGTGGTTCGTGGGTTCGTCGAGCAGCATCACCTCGGGGGACGCCGCGATCAGGCAGGCGATGCCGAGCCGTGCCTGCTCACCACCGGAGAGGCTGCCGAGCTTCCTGGTCGGCCCCATGTGCGCCAGGCCCAGGCCGTGCATCGCTTTTTCGACGCGTGAGTCCGCTTCGTATCCCCCACACAGCTCGAACGCGGCGAGCAGGTCCCCGTAGGCGGCGAGCCCAGCGCGGTCGGCCGCACCGAGCCGGGCCTCGGACTCCCGCAGCTCCCGCTCCATGGTGCGCAATTCAGAGAGGGCGTCATCGATCGCGTCCTGGACCGTGCTGCCCGGTGGCAGCCGTGGAGTCTGGGCCAGCAGCCCCGCGCCGCGGTCGGCGGCTGTGAACGCGCTGCCGGAGTCGGGCCGTTCCAGACCGGCGAGCAGGTGGAGCAAGGTCGTCTTCCCCGCGCCGTTCTCCCCGACGACGCCGATCCGTTCACCGGGACGCACGGTCAGCGAGACATCGTCGAGCAACAGCCGCTCACCGCGGGACACGGTCACGTCGTGCAATGAGATCTGCGTGGGCAAGGGCACCTCCGTACTCGAACGGCCGGCAGGGAGCGGAAACAGCGGCGAGCTGCGGGGAACCACTGGGCGCAGCCTCGCCCGGACCCGTCCGGCGACCTCAATCAAACGCAATCAATGTTGCATTAAGGCGAGTATGGCAGACTGGAACGACCTAACGCAACAGGAGTAGCAATTGACTGAACAGGAAGCGGCACCGGAAGCCGAGCCGGAAGCCGGGCGGGGCACCGGAGAGGGAGCCTCGCCCGGGGCACCCGTCCCGGCGACCCCGCTCGCCCCCGGCACCCGTCGACCCGGTGGCCGCACCGCTCGCACCCGGGCCGCGGTCAGGGACGCCGTCCTCACCGGTCTGGCCGAACACGGCTACCCAGGGCTCTCCGTCGAGTACGTCGCAGAGCATTCCGGCGTTCACAAGACCACCCTGTACCGCCGCTGGGGCAACCTCGAAGGACTGGTCGCGGACGCCCTGGACCTGGCCGGAGAGGACGACTGGACACCACCCGACACCGGAAGTCTGGAAGGAGATCTGCGCGCCCTGGCGCACACGACGGCCGACGCCTTCACCGACCCTGCCGCGGCAGCCGCGCCGACCGCGTTCATCGCCGCGGCCTTCCAGTCGCAGCGCGCCGCCGAGGCGCTGACCGCCTTCTACGCCGATCGGTTCGCCCGTTGCGAGGACCTCGTCGCGCGCGCCGTCGCGCGCGGCGAGCTGGACCGGCACACGGACGCGGGAGCACTGGTCCGGGCGGTGACCTCACCCCTGTTCCTCAGCCTGTTCATCACTCGCGAACCCATCGACGAGAGGCTTCCCGACCAGGCTGCGGACGCGGCGCTGGCGGCTGCCAGAGCGGGAGTCTTCACGTCTGTGCCCCTCACCCCCGAATCCACCTGACCCGGCGGCCGGACCGCCCCCGGCGTCCCATCCCGCGCCGGCCACGCCGAGCCCCTTCAGGCCACGCGGAACCGCGGCGGCCCAACCCGGCCGTCCTCCCCCGTCGGGCCGATTCACATCAGCCCTGTCCCGTCCCCACCCATCCGGTCAGGTCCGGACTGCGCTGGTCCGGACCAACCCATCCGGTCACACCGTCCAGGACGGCTCAAGCTGCACAACGTCTCCCGCCACCGCGGCCACATCGTCCTCGGTCTGCGCCCGTTGCGTCAGCCGCTCGATGCTCCCCGCCCGGTACTTGCCCCGCTCGGCGCTCGACTGCCACATGGACAACACGAGAAACTCGTGCCCCGGCGCCTCCCCGAACACCCCCCGCAGCATGCCGGGCGAGCCGGCCATCGCCGGATTCCACACCCTCTCCTGCATCAAGGCGAAATGCTCGACCCGGTCCTCGTGCACCTTGCTGTGTGCCACCCTGACGACATCCGCATCGGTGAAGCGTGGTTCGAAGCCGGTCTTCACATCGAAGCGGTACTCGAACAGCTTGACCTGGATGCTGCTGTACGTACCGGACTGCGCGGCGGCCAACTGGTCGTGCGCGCGCGCCATGAACGAGTCGTAGAAGACACGGTTCTCCCAGAAGGCGAAGACATGCGCCACTTCCGGACGCCCTCGACTCCAGCCGCCGCCCTGTCCCCTGAACCCCGGCTCACCCAGTAGCCCCGCCCACTTTCGCTGTCCCCGTTCAAATGCCCGACGGTCCACCACGGTGCAACGAATCCACTTGACCAGCACCGCGCCATCGTACGGTGCCGAACATGGCACGGGTCACGCTCTGATGGAGTACACCCGAACCGAAGGGCGCGGCGCACAGAATGATCTCCATGACCTCGCTGCACACCAACCCCCTGTTCGCCCGCCTCGATTCGGCGGAACGCGTCCTCGTCGCCGGGGCCGGCGGTGGCTTCGACATCTACGCGGGACTCCCCATCGCGCTCTCCCTCCTCCACCAGGGCAAGCAGGTCCAACTCGCCAATCTCTCGTTCAGCGCTCTCGAAGGGCTGCCACTCGACGCCTGGCTCGCGCCGGACGTCGCGGCCGTCACCCCCGAAACGGCCCTCCACCAGGTGTACTTCCCGGAACGGACCCTCGCCCAGTGGCTCGACCTGCACGGCTACCCGAGCACGGTGCACGCCCTCGCGCGCGTGGGAGTGCAGCCGCTGCGAGCCGCCTACCGGGCACTGATCGAGAAGCACGACATCGATGCGGTCGTCCTGGTCGACGGCGGCACGGACATCCTGATGCGCGGGGACGAATCCGGCCTCGGCACGCCGGAGGAGGACCTGACCAGCGTCGCGGCGCTCGCCGCAATCGACGTACCGGAACGCCTGGTCGTGTCCATCGGCTTCGGCATAGACGCCTACCACGGGGTGAGTCACGGCCTCGTACTGGAGAACATCGCCGCACTCGAACGAGACGGTTCCTGCCTCGGAGCATTCTCCGTATCCCGTACGACCCGTGAAGGCGCACTGTTCGTCGACGCGGTGGCGCACGCGCAGCACCACACCCCCGACCACCCCAGCATCGTCAACGGATCGATCGCCGCAGCCGTCCAGGGAGCCTTCGGGGACGTCCGGTTCACCTCGCGCACCCGTGGCAGTGAACTGTTCATCAATCCTCTGATGACCCTCTGCTTCGCCTTCGAACTGGACGGAGTGGCCCGCCACTGCCTGTATCTCGACCGCATCGAGGACACCCATCTCATCCGTCAGGTCAGCAGCGCCATCGAGGAGTTCCGGGACGAGGTCCGGCAGCGACCGCCGCGCCGCATTCCGCACTGAACGGGCGGAGCGACAGTGGCCCGATTCCATCGCCGCTGACCGAGTCGGTTGGATCCACGGCCCGTTACGGACATGATCAGGTGGTATGAACGGCTCGACGGCCCAGCGGCGAACCAGGGAGGGAAGTCCGATGAGCACGCCCAACAAGGACCTCGAAAAGGTCGAAGTGAGGCTCAAATGGGATCCCAGCCCTCCGGGCGCCCCGGCCCACGACCTCGACATCATCGCGGCTGCCTACTACGCCGACGCGCCGTACGGCAGTCCCGCGTATCTCGTGCACTTCGACAGCCGTTCGCCGGACGGCACCATCAATCTCGACCGCGACAGCAGGACCGGCCAGGGCTTCGGTTTCGACGAGGTGATGACGCTGGAACTGCACCGGTTGTCGACCACGTACACCCGGGTCGTCGTCGGCGTCGCCATTCAACAGCGTGACGGGCGCAAGACGTTCGCCGAAATAGCGAACACGGGCGTACAGGTCCGGGAGGGCTACACGAATCTGACCGAGGACGACTTCGCCTCGGTCGGCGCCGCCACCGCGGCGACCGTCGCCGAATTCGTCCGCGGCGCCTCCGGCGTCTGGGAGTTCCACGCCACGGTCCGGGGCTTCGACGGGGACCCCGGCACCTTCGCCGAGATGATGGGCGGCCGTACGCCCGGAGCGTGACGGGTCACGGGGGCCGGGCAGCACGCCCGGCCTCGCTCATCGGCGGATGGAAGACCCGACTCTTTTGATCAGGCCGCTGAGCGCGCCATCACGGCGCCCGCCCAGACACGTCCCTTCCGCAGATGTTCTGTTGCATCGGACGCAGCTGCCGGGCGTCACGAAGGCGAAGATGACAAAGGCGCGGGAACAGCGACTCTCGTCATCATGCGTTCAACGCAATCTCGACGCATCGGATACGCCGCAGCTCGTACGCCCGCGTCAAGACACATACACCCGCGTCAAAGACACATCAGAGGGTGCCGACCAGTGGTCGGCACCCTCTGTGAAGTGCGGCTCAGCACCCTCGGCGAGAGGCGCTCAACGTTGCGTCAGACGCCATGGGGCTTGTTCTCAGCTGCAACCGCTGGTCGAGCCGCAGCCCTCGCAGATGTAGCAGGACCCGGCGCGCTGCATCTTCGTACCGCAGGAGAAGCAGAGCGGCGCGTCCGCGCTGATGCCCAACTGCATCTCGACGAGCTCCGCCGAGGTGTGCGCCGTCCTCGGGGCCGGCTTCTCGGCCTCCGGGACGGCCGCGACCGCCTTCAGCGGCTCCGTCCGCACCGGGGCGGACTGGGCCAGAGCCTCGATGTCCAGTTCGTCGTCCTCCAGGGAGGGCTCGTACGAACCGGTGTCGAGGTGACGCTGACGCTCCTCGGCGGAGTGGATGCCGAGTGCCGAGCGGGTCTCGAAGGGCAGGAAGTCCAGCGCGAGACGGCGGAAGATGTAGTCGACGATCGACTGCGCCATCCGCACGTCCGGGTCGTCCGTCATGCCGGCCGGCTCGAAGCGCATGTTGGTGAACTTCGAGACGTACGTCTCCAGCGGGACGCCGTACTGCAGACCGACCGAGACGGCGATGGAGAAGGCGTCCATCATGCCCGCGAGGGTGGAGCCCTGCTTGGACATCTTCAGGAAGACCTCACCGAGCCCGTCGTCCGGGTAGGAATTGGCGGTCATGTAGCCCTCGGCGCCGCCCACCGTGAAGGAGGTGGTGATGCCGGGACGGCCCTTGGGGAGGCGCTTGCGGACCGGGCGGTACTCGACGACCTTCTCGACCGCGGTACGGATGGTCTGCTCGGCCTTGGCCGCGACCGCGTCCGTTGCGGACTTGTCCTTGGTCTTCGCGGAGAGGGGCTGGCCGACCTTGCAGTTGTCGCGGTAGATAGCGAGCGCCTTGACGCCCATCTTCCACGCCTCGAAGTAGACCTCCTCGACGTCCTCGACGGTGGCCGTCTCCGGCAGGTTCACCGTCTTGGAGAGCGCGCCGGAGATCCACGGCTGGATCGCGGCCATCATGCGCACGTGGCCCATCGCGGAGATGGAACGCTCGCCCATCGCGCAGTCGAAGACCTCGTAGTGCTCGGCCTTCAGACCGGGGGCGTCGATCACGTTGCCGTGCTCGGCGATGTGGGCGACGACCGCCTCGATCTGCTCCTCCTGATAGCCCAGGCGGCGCAGGGCCTGCGGAACGGTGCCGTTGACGATCTGCATCGAACCGCCGCCGACCAGCTTCTTGAACTTGACCAGGGCGAGGTCGGGCTCAAGGCCGGTGGTGTCGCAGGACATGGCGAGACCGATGGTGCCGGTGGGCGCGATGACCGAGGCCTGCGCGTTGCGGAAACCGTTCTTCGCGCCGAGACGGATCACGTCCTGCCAGGCCTCCGTGGCGGCGGCCCAGATCGGGTTGTCCAGGTCGTCCATGTGGACGGCCGCGGCGTTGGCGTCGGCGTGCTGCTTCATGACGCGCTGGTGCGGCTCAGCGTTGCGGGCGTAGCCGTCGTACGGGCCGACGACCGCGGCGAGCTCGGCGGAGCGCTTGTACGAGGTGCCGGTCATCAGCGAGGTGATGGCACCGGCGAGGGCGCGGCCGCCGTCGCTGTCGTACGCGTGGCCGGTCGCCATCAGCAGCGCGCCGAGGTTGGCGTAACCGATGCCCAGCTGACGGAAGGCGCGGGTGTTCTCACCGATCTTCTGCGTGGGGAAGTCGGCGAAGCAGATGGAGATGTCCATCGCGGTGATGACCAGCTCGACGACCTGGGCGAAGCGCTCGGACTCGAAGGACTGGTTGCCCTTGCCGTCGTCCTTGAGGAACTTCATCAGGTTCAGCGAGGCCAGGTTGCACGAGGTGTTGTCCAGGTGCATGTACTCGCTGCAGGGGTTCGAGCCGTTGATCCGGCCGGACTCCGGGCAGGTGTGCCACTGGTTGATCGTGTCGTCGTACTGGATGCCCGGGTCGGCGCAGGCCCAGGCCGCCTCGGCCATCTTGCGGAAGAGGGACTTGGCCTCGACCTCTTCGATGACGTCACCGGTCATGCGCGCGCGCAGCCCGAACTTGCCACCGGACTCGACGGCCTTCATGAACTCGTCGTTCACGCGGACCGAGTTGTTGGCGTTCTGGTACTGGACGGACGTGATGTCGTCGCCGCCCAGGTCCATGTCGAAGCCCGCGTCGCGCAGGGCGCGGATCTTCTCCTCCTCTTTCACCTTGGTCTCGATGAAGTTCTCGATGTCGGGGTGGTCGACGTCGAGGATGACCATCTTGGCCGCACGCCGGGTGGCGCCACCGGACTTGATCGTTCCGGCGGAGGCGTCGGCACCGCGCATGAAGGAGACCGGACCGGACGCGTTGCCGCCGGAGGACAGCAACTCCTTGGAGGAGCGGATACGGGAGAGGTTCAGGCCGGCGCCGGAGCCGCCCTTGAAGATCATGCCCTCTTCCTTGTACCAGTCGAGGATCGACTCCATGGAGTCGTCGACGGCCAGGATGAAGCAGGCGGAGACCTGCTGCGGCTGGGGCGTGCCGACGTTGAACCAGACCGGCGAGTTGAAGCTGAAGATCTGGTGCAGGAGGGCGTACGCCAGCTCGTGCTCGAAGATCTCGGCGTCCGCGGGAGAGGTGAAGTAGCCGTGCTCCTCGCCGGCCTTGCGGTACGTCGTCACGATCCGGTCGATCAGCTGTCGCAGACCGGTCTCGCGCTGCGGGGTGCCGACGGCCCCGCGGAAGTACTTGCTGGTGACGATGTTGACCGCGTTCACCGACCAGAAGTCGGGGAACTCGACGCCACGCTGCTCGAAGTTGATCGAACCGTCGCGCCAGTTGGTCATGACGACGTCACGGCGCTCCCATGCCACCTCGTCGTACGGATGCACGCCGGGGGTGGTGTGGATGCGCTCGATACGCAGACCCTTGCTCGACTTGGATCCCTTGGCTCGGGAACCTCGTGCCGGGCCGCTCGCCGTCTCTGTCATGCCGCCTCCCATATGTGGGCAAAAACGCCCTGAAGTGCCCAGAACTTCCCGGGGCACGGTCTGTCTCTGATGCTTCGGGCGCCACGCACATCGCCCGGAGCGGGTCCATACAGCCGCTCTGTCGCCGATCCGCACACCTGTACCGATCGGCCGGTGTCGCTCAGTCGGCGGCGACGGCGGGAACGGGGACCTCAAGGGTCTCTCCGGTCCCGCGCTCCTCCACGGGAGGTCGCCGTTCGCGGAGTTCCACGATGGCGGCCTCGAAGTCTTCGAGTGTGTCGAACGCCCGGTACACGGACGCGAAACGCAGGTACGCGACAAGGTCGAGTTCCCGCAGGGGGCCGAGGATCGCCAGACCCACGTCATGGGTGGTCAGCTCGGCGCTGCCGGTGGCACGCACCGCCTCCTCGACCCGCTGGCCGAGCTTGGCGAGTGCGTCCTCGGTGACCGGCCTCCCCTGGCACGCCTTGCGCACGCCGGAGATGACCTTGGTACGACTGAAGGGTTCGGTCACACCGCTGCGCTTGACCACCATCAACGAACAGGTCTCCACCGTGGTGAAACGGCGGGCGCAGTCGGGGCACTGGCGGCGACGGCGGATCGACGTGCCGTCATCGGTGGTGCGACTGTCGACGACCCGGCTGTCGGGGTGCCTGCAGAAGGGGCAGTGCATGGCTCCCAACCCTCCTTCACAGCACGACTGAATAGCCTCTTCAGGGCCCACCGGGGCCCCTCGAAGCAGTGACAAGCATAGGCGATGGCCACACCCCCGGCGGACCGGGGACCACAACTTCTGGGTGATTGGAACAATCCAACCACTAGATCTTGGGTTTGGCCGCGCATTCGGCCCTAGCGCGCGTCGCGCATCGCGGGCGACCGGCAGGCAGCGTACGGCCGAGCACGAGGTTACGGGAACCGCGCGGCCGCCAGGATTGCGGGGCTCCCGCTGTCCGACTCCGACAACGCCCCGGGGGGGCCACCCCGCCCGGCGACACCGCGCCGGTGAACGCTACCGTAATGATCCGAATTGCCACCGGACAGTGATCCGGATTTCCACTCGGCCCGACGGACCGCCCCGAGCGGAAGCCCGACCACCCCGCGCCGCACATACACCCGACAGTGAACACACGACAGACTTTTATTCGTTTTTCACTCGAACGTGTGTTTGGCGCAACCTTTCGAAAGCCACTACCGTTGTCCAGCTAGGGAGACCATTCGAGAGGGGCCGACGTGACCACCACCGCAGACAGTGCCACCATCACTGCCCAGGACCGCTCCCAGAGCCGACTCGAGCCGGTGCATGCCATGAATGACCCAGTCACGACCACGGAGGGGCCCGAGCCCATGCGCCCAGCGCGCTCGTTGCCCGGCCGACCTCCAGGTATCCGGGCGGACAGCTCGGGGCTCACGGACCGGCAGCGGCGCGTGATCGAGGTGATCCGGGATTCCGTGCAGCGGCGTGGGTATCCGCCCTCGATGCGGGAGATCGGTCAGGCGGTGGGCCTGTCCAGCACGTCCTCCGTCGCCCATCAGCTGATGGCCCTGGAGCGCAAGGGCTTCCTGCGTCGCGACCCCCATCGCCCGCGGGCGTACGAGGTCCGTGGCTCGGACCAGCCCAGCTCGCAGCCCACCGACACGACCGGGAAGCCCGCGGCGTCGTATGTACCGCTGGTGGGCCGGATCGCGGCCGGTGGCCCGATCCTCGCCGAGGAGTCGGTCGAGGATGTCTTCCCGCTCCCCCGCCAGCTGGTCGGTGACGGAGAGCTGTTCGTGCTCAAGGTCGTCGGTGACTCGATGATCGAGGCGGCGATCTGTGACGGCGACTGGGTGACCGTGCGCCGCCAGCCCGTCGCGGAGAACGGCGACATCGTGGCGGCCATGCTGGACGGCGAGGCCACGGTGAAGCGCTTCAAGCGTGAGGACGGCCATGTGTGGCTGCTCCCGCACAACTCCGCCTACCAGCCGATCCCGGGCGACGAGGCGACGATTCTCGGCAAGGTGGTGGCGGTGCTGCGGCGAGTGTGACGACTCACCGGCTCCGACCGGGCCCCGGGATCCACTGCGCCGATCCCGGGGCCTGCCTGTGCCCTCTCACAACCGGGCGGACTAGGTCCTGTCCTGTCGATCTTCGTGGATCAGCCCGGGGCGTCTGGTGCGGTGCATCGCAAGGCGGAGGATCGTCCTCGTACTGGACGTACTTGGGCGACTCCGACAACGCGGCGAGGTGCCGTGCCAGGCGTTCCGGGCCCGCGAAGACCGGCAGGACAGGGCCTACTGGCCGTTGGCCTTGGCGGCCGAATCGATCGCCGCGAGCGAGCGACGCGCCTGGTTGCGGTCGGTGGTGTACCAGAAATCGGGCAGCGAGGCGCGCAGATAGCTGCCGTAACGGGCGTTGGCCAGTCGCGGATCGAGCACCGCGACCACGCCCTTGTCCCCTGTGGCCCGTACCAGTCGGCCGGCACCCTGGGCCATCAGCAGCGCGGCATGCGTTGCCGCGACGGCCATGAACCCATTGCCCCCTGCCTGCTCGACCGACTTCTGGCGCGCGCTCATCAGCGGATCGTCGGGGCGCGGGAACGGGATCCGGTCCATGACCACCAGCTGACAGCTGGCCCCGGGCACATCGACACCCTGCCAGAGGGACAGCGTGCCGAAGAGGCAGGTCTCGGGGTCGGCCGCGAAGTTCTTGATCAGCTCTCCGAGGGTCTCCTCGCCCTGGAGCAGGATCGGCTTGTCGAGTCGGCCCCGCAGTTCCTCGGCGGCGGCCTGAGCCGCCCGCATGGACGAGAACAGCCCGAGAGTGCGCCCGCCCGCCGCGTCCATCAGCTCGGCGAGCTCGTCCAGCATGTCGGTGCGGGATCCCTCCCTGCCGGGCGTCGCCAGATGCCGGGCGACGTACAGGATTCCCTGCTTCGGATAGTCGAACGGTGACCCGACGTCGAGCCCCTTCCACTGCGGAAGGTCATCGCCCGCAGTGCCCTCCGGAGCAAGTCCGAGCGACGCCCCCACCCCGTTGAAATCCCCGCCGAGCTTGAGCGTGGCCGATGTGAGGACGACGGACCGTTCGGCGAAGAGCTTCTCGCGGAGAAGTCCGGAGACGGAGAGCGGGGCGACCCGGACGGAGGCGCCGAAACGGTCGTGCCGCTCGTACCAGACGACGTCGTACTCCGAGCCCTGGGTGATCCGCTCGGCGACGCCGTGGATCGTCTCCACCGATGCGAGTGCCTGCTTGCGGACGGCGTCCTCGTCCTGAACGGACTTGTCCCGGGTGGCGCCCATGGCCGAGATCACCGTGCGCGCGGCGTCCCGGAGCGCCAGCAGTGCGTATCCGAGATCCTCGGGGACCTCCTCCAGCCGACCGGGGAGCGCCAGCTCCATCACCCGCTCGAAGCCCTCCGACGCGGTCTGCAGGGCGTCGGCCGCCTTCTCGTTGACCAGCTTCGCCGCTCGGCGGACAGCGCGGTTGACCTGGCTGGGGGTGAGCTCTCCGGTGGCCACCCCGGTGACCCGGGAGACCAGCTCATGGGCCTCGTCGACGATCAGCATCTCATGCTGCGGGAGCACCGGGGCGCCCTCGATGGCGTCGATGGCGAGGAGGGCGTGATTGGTGACCACGACATCGGCGAGCTTGGCACGCTCACGGGCCAGCTCTGCGAAGCACTCCGCGCCGTACGCGCACTTGGAGGCGCCCAGACATTCGCGCGAGGAGACCGAGACCTGGGCCCAGGCACGGTCGGAGACGCCGGGGGTGAGGTCGTCACGGTCCCCGCTCTCCGTCTCGTCCGACCAGTCCCGCAGCCGCAGCAGATCCTGGCCGAGTTTGCTCGACGGGGCCGCGGCCTCGAACTGGTCGAAGAGTCCCTCCTCCTCGTCCTGCGGCACTCCTTCGTGGAGCCGGTGCAGGCAGAGATAGTTCGACCGGCCCTTGAGCATGGCGAACTGGGGGCTTCTGCGCAGCAGCGGGTGCAGGGCGTCGACCGTACGCGGAAGGTCGCGCTCCACGAGCTGGCGCTGCAGCGCCAGCGTCGCCGTGGCCACCACAACGCGTTCCCCGTGCGCCAGCGCGGGCACCAGATAGCCGAGGGACTTGCCCGTGCCGGTGCCGGCCTGGACGAGCAGATGGGATTGGTCGTCGACAGCCTCGGCGACGGCCTCGGCCATGGCGGCCTGGCCGGGCCGTTCCGTACCGCCGACGGCGGTCACGGCGGCGTGGAGGAGCTCGGGGAGGGATGGCTTCGTCATAGCCCGACCACCCTACGGTGCACCACTGACAACGGCGATCACTCCCGGACTCAGACAGAGGGGTGGAGCGGGTTCGGAACGGTTCCGTGGATGGCGGCGTGCGGCCGCCTCGGGCGATCCCGGTAACCGTCCACATGCAGGCGGTTGCGGTTCAGGCAGAGGCGTTCGATGCGGGGCGTCAGCATGTCGAACATCTCGAAACGCTCCTTGAGCTCGGGAAAGCGGGCGTGGTGCCGCAGGATCTCGGCCCGCACGAGTGACCAGAAATCGGCTTCCGGGACTCCCAGCTGCTCCTCGCAGAGCGGGGACAGGAATCGGAAGACACCGATGAACAGTCCGGCGTGGATGAACTGGGTGAGGAACGAGGGGGGCTCGGTGAGCAGGATGCTGCGTACGTCCTGCGGCATGGACGCGTGCTCCGGCAGCGGCTGGGCGCTGATGTTCACATCGTCCACGAAGTCCTTGATCGCCAGGCGCACCGGTACGTCCTGGTCGTCGAAGACGACGATGGCGTTCTCGCCGTGCGGGGAGAACACGGTGCCGTAGCGGTAGAGGAAGTGCAGCAGCGGCGGGAGCAACGCGGCGAAGAGCCGGGTCAGCCAGGCGGTGGGGGTCAGTCCCGAGCGGGCGACGAGTTCAGCCGTGAAGGCGCGTCCCTGCGGATCGGTGTGGAGCAGCGAGGCGAGGGTCCGGGCCCGTTCGCCCGGCGCGAGCCGGGGCTGGAGGGGTTCTCGCCAGATCGCGCCGAGGATCTCCTTGAACTGGTACGGGGTCTCGGGGAGGTGGTCGTAGAGCGGATGCTCGACTGTCACGGAGGCCACCTCGCCGAGCAGGATGACCCCACAGGTGTCGCGCAGAAAGGCGTCCTGGTCACGCAGGCCCTGGACCCACCCGGTGACAGCGGGGGCCGCGAGGGTGCGTTCGGTCGGCAGGCCCCGCCAGACCAGGGTGTTGAGGATCGACAGGGGCAGTTTGACCGTGTGCCGGTCGGGACGGGACACGTTGGTGAAGGTGCGGATGGACTGCTGCGGCAGCCGGTCGTCCGCGTCGGCGTGGAGCGGAACGATGTCGCCCGCGGCAATGGCCGGGGCGAAGACCGGAACGATCCATTCGTCCCACTGCCAGGGGTGCACGGGGAGACAGAGATAGCTGCCGGGGTCGAGGCCGCGGGTGTGGAGCACGGCGGAGAAGGAATCGCGGACCGACGGGTCGAGTTCCTGCGCGTACAGCTGCTGAGGGGTGGCCAGGCCGGTCACTCCGCGGTAGGCGGCGATCCGGGTGGAGACGGCGATCCACGGCAGCCTGACCGGCCTGCGGGCCTCGGGGGCGTAGCGGGCGGCGTCGGTGGCGGAGAAGCCGAGGCGCCCCTTGTTGGCGACGAGCCAGGGGTGGCCGGTCTGATGCCCTTCCAGCTCGGCGTAGTCGAGGTCGGCCAGCCGGGCGGCGGGGAGCGCGGTGTGGTCGAGCCGGGCGTCGGCGGCGAGGGTGGTGGTGATCTCGCGGATGAGGTGGCCGAGGGTGGCGCCGTCGATCCCGAGGAGGTGACGGGCGCGGGCGAGGAAGCGCAGCGGGTCGTGAAGGGGGACGGTGTCGCTGTTCCGGTCCCGGAGCTGCTCGGCAGAGGTGTCCCGGTCATTGTCGCGCGTCGATTCCGCAGGCGCGCTCCGGATACTGTCGCGCGTCGATTCCGCGGGAGCGGCCCCGGCGCTCCCGCGCTTCTCGCGAATCGAATCGGGGGCGATGAGCCAGCCGCCGTACACGCCCCGTCGGGCGCTGAAGCTCAGAGTTCCGCCGTCGTCGAGTCCGAGGGTGTACGTATCGCTGTCGTCGGCCTGTGCGACCGGTTCGACGACTTCCTCGTAGGCGAACTGACCGAGCATCTTCGCGAGCAGCCGGGCGGCGGCTCCGTCCCAGACCGTCCGGTTCAGTTCCGGTGTGCTGAGCAGCGCGGCTGACTCCGCTGAATCATCGCTCGCGGGATATTTCGGCACAGGGCCTCCTCGGGACGGAACCGATGGGGTGGGAGCGGTATACGCAAGGCGGCAGATCGTTCACAGCTGGGCACGGTGGGTTCGGTCGCGGACCATCAGGGCAGCTCGCTTGTCGGGGAGCTCGACTTCCGCAGAGAAGCGGAAGCCGGCGCTCAGGAAGGCGGAGACGGAGGGGGTGTTGCGCAGGTCGGGTTCCGCGACGACACGCGCGCACAGGGGGCGGTTGTCGAGCACGAGGTCGGAGACGGCCCGGAGCAGGGTGGTGCCGACGCCGCGTCCACGGTTGTTCACACCGCCGATGAGCAGGTGGATTCCCGTGTCGTGCGGGCGAGCGGGGTAGTGGCGCGCCAGCGGATCGAGATCCGCCCGGTAGATCTCCCAGTAGCTCATGGGAATCCCGGCCAGCACGCCGAGACACGGGACGCTGCGTCCGTCGCCGTCGAGTTGAGGACGCAGGTGGTCGGCGGTGACCGCCTCGGATCCGGCGAGCTCCCAGAACGCGGCGACCGCGGGATCGTTCATCCAGCGGCTGATCACGGCGAGGTCGCGTTCCAGTCGTACGGGGACGAGCTGGAACACTCCGGCCGGGGTGGTCACCGGTCCCCAGTCGGCCGGGCGGTCGAGCAGGTCGGCGGAGGCCGGACTGCTCGTGGCCGCCCGTCTGCCCGCGGCCGGGCCCGCGTCGCCCGTTTGGGACGACGCGGACGTGTTCGGCGGCAGGGGCAGCGCCGCGGTGGCCGATGCGGCCTTCCCGGGCGTGGCCGGTGTCTCTTCCTCGAACAGAGCGAGGAGTTCTTCGGAGAGCGGCAGGTCCAGGGTGTCCTCGGCGCCCGTGTCGGTCGGTGGGGCAGGGCCGGCAGCGGCGTCGGTGTGCGCATCGGCGGGAGCCACGGTGTCGCTCTCCTCTCGGCGGATCAGACGGTTGTCATGTTCCTTCAGGCGTACAAGGGGTTGGCCATGGTGACGTAGACGGACTGGGTGTCGACGGGCCCGACGAGTTCATCGAGGCCGTGCAGCCGGGTCAACAGGTTGGCCTTGCACCGCAGGTGGGAGTTTTCCAGCAGATGCGCGGGCAGTGGGGAGCCCAGCGCGGTGGCCGAGTCGAGGAAGCGGCGGAACGCGGCGATGAGCACCTGTTCGTCGGCGAGGCGCTGGGCGCCGAAGGCCCCGATCAGGCCGAACACGTTGTTGATGCCGAGGTAATAGGCGAAGCGTTCGTCGGTGACCGCGTCGGAGACGAAGGTGTCGCTGACCCGTCCGATGCCGGGGAGCCGGTGCTCCAGCGCGGCGCGGTGGGACTCACGGAAGTAGTAGCCCTGGTTGTCACGGTATCGGCCACCGACGGGCCAGCCGTGGGGGTCGAGCAGCACCAGCGTGTTCTGCTGGTGGGCTTCGAGGGCGACGCCCGCGTGACCGTCGAACCAGAGAACCGGACGTACGACGCGGTCGAGATAGCGCAGGAACCACTCGGTGGCGACCGCCCCCACAGCTCGTCCGGTGGCGGCGGCCAGGGCGAGGACGATCTCGGTGAGGCGTGAGTGCGTACCCGTCCGGCCCGGCCAGGGGCGCGGGGCGGTGAGCGAGGCGATGCAGACCGCGTCGTCGAACGGCCCGAAGGGGTTGTGACGCAGCATCACGTCGAGACCCGCGACGGGCTCGCCGTCCGCGCCGTCGACGGCGAGCCAGGCGGGGTCGCGGACGATGTCGAAGCCCGGGTGGACCGCGTGCCACCGCGCGGCGAGGCCGCTGCGGAGCAGCCGGTGCACCTCGACCCCGCGGTGGAGTTCCTTGCGGAGGTTCTCCCGGCGGGAGTTGGTGATGCGAACACCGAGGGAGAGCTTGAGCATCAGCTCGGCGTCCGGCCGGTGCACGGTACGGACGGAGGAGGTGGGGTGCCAGGGCTTCCCGTGCGGTCCCAGGTCGTGGAGGAGTCCGGCGTCGAGCAGGGCGGCGACTTCGGGCCGGTGTGCGAGTTCGCGGGCCTGCCAGGGATGGAGCGGAATCGGTGCGGTGTTGTCGGGGATTCGCAGCCCCCCGGTGTGGGAGGTGACCAGTTCCGCTGCCGGTACCGGACGGCCGCCGTCGGTCCAGGCGGAGTCAGTGGCCAGCACGGACCGGTGGGCAGCCATCCAGTGGAGCGGGAAGGAGCCGTGCGACTCGGGTGAGTAACGGCGGCATTCCGCGTCGGAAAGGCCTTCGCGGCTCTTGGGCGTGGGGTGGAGCGGATGTCCGAGGAGGAGTGACTGCTCGGCCGTGAGGAAGAGGTCCGCTTCGGCCGGGGCCTCGGGGGTGCGACGCCGCTCAGCGATGAAGCCGGCGGTTCGCCTTACGGAGTCGGCGACCCGGGCCACCATGTCGGTGCCCCCGTCGCGGTCGGCCTCGCGGCCCAGCAGTGCGGCGACCGTCACGGCGTCGACGGGTGGCGAGCCTTCGGGAGTCCCCTCCAGGACGGGCATGCCGAAGCGGTGCCAGCCCGTGACGGACCAGTAGACGACGGGGACGAGCAGCGCGGTTCCGCTCGCGGGAAGGGGGATACGGAGGGTCTCCCCGGCCGGTCGCGGCAGGTCGCTCTCCCGGACCCAGCAACGGAGCAGGTTCTCGACACCGGCCGTGTCGGCGGCGCGCAGCGGGTCCGGATGGTCGAGGAGGTCGGTGGGGGCCTCGGCGCTCTCCATGTGCATCGGGAGGTACTGCTCGTCGTGCGGTGCCGCCTTCTGGCGCGGCACGGTGGTGTGCTCGACGACGAGGTTGCCGGTGAGCCCGGCCGGTCCTCGCTGAGGGGTGGGGGGAGGGCCGTCGGCCTGGGGCGCGGGGGTGGGGTTCACGGCGGTCTTCCTTGTGAGGGGTGTCCGGGGTCAGCGAATCGCCCCGGTCGTGGTCCGGCGGTGCGGCAGGCGCTCGGCGGCTGCCAGGGCGTCGGCGAGGCGGTCCACGACCGCTGTTGCCTGTTCGTCGGTGAGAGTGAGGGGCGGGAGGAGGCGTACGACGGTGGAGTGGCGTCCGCCGAGTTCGACGATGAGCCCGCGGCGCAGGCATTCCTGCTGGACGGCGGCGGCGAGGGCCGGGGCGGGGGGCGGCTCGGGGCCGTCGCCCCGCGCGGGGGCCTCGGGGTCGACGAGCTCCACCCCGATCATCAGGCCCCGTCCACGGACGTCTCCGATGGACGGGTGGTCCGTGGCCAGCGCCTGGAGGCGCGCGAGCATCCGGGCGCCGAGCGTCGCGGCACGCTCGGCGAGGTGGTTCTCCCGTACGAAGGAGAGGGTGGCCGTGCCCGCCGCCATCGCGAGTTGGTTGCCCCGGAAGGTACCGGCGTGGGCGCCCGGCTGCCAGGTGTCGAGTTCGGAACGGTAGACGATCACCGCGAGCGGGAGGGAACCGCCGATGGCCTTGGAGAGCACCATCACATCGGGCACGATCCCGCTGTGTTCCACCGCCCAGAAGGCACCGGTGCGGCCCACGCCCGTCTGGACCTCGTCGGCGATCAGGGGGACGGAACGGGTCTCGGTGATCTGACGCATCCGGCGCATCCAGCCGTCGGGGGCGGGGTTCACGCCGCCCTCCCCCTGCACCGGTTCGAGGATCATGCCGGCCGGTGGGGGCGTGCCGCCCTTCGGGTCGTCCAGGAGGTTCTCGGTCCAGCGGGCGGCGATCTCCGCGCCGCGGCCGCCGCCGACGCCGAAGGGGCAGCGGTAGTCCCGGGGGAAGGGAAGACGTGTCACGCGTACGTCCTCGGCACCCCCCGAGGCGGCCAGGGCTCCGGCCGTCATTCCGTGGTAGGCGCCGGTGAAGGCGAGAAGCCCGCTGCGGCCGGTCGCGGCACGGACCAGCTTGAACGCCGCCTCGACGGCGTCCGTGCCGGCCGGTCCGCAGAACTGGATCCGGGCGTCGTCGGCGAACCGCTTCGGCAGGGTGGCGAACAGCTCCGTCGTGAAGGCGTCCTTGACCGGGGTGGCGAGGTCGAGCACATGGAGCGGTGCGCCCGAGTCGATCACCTTCTTGATCGCCTCCAGGACCACCGGGTGGTTGTGCCCGAGCGCCAGGGTGCCGGCTCCGGAGAGACAGTCGAGGTATCGCCGCCCGTCCGCGCCTTCGATGGTCATCCCGCGAGCCCGTACCGGCACGATCGGCAGCGAACGCGCATAGGTACGGGCAGCGGATTCACGCAGTGACTGGCGGCGCAGGATCCCCTCGTGCACCGCCGGTGCTGCCACCGGAGCTGGTTCGGTCACGGCCACGGCTGTCGGTCCTCCCGCTGTAACAGTTGCGTTGCACGTCGGTACGTCGGCGCACTGACGGACTGCGGGGATGAACGCTGTCCGCGAGTCCCTCGTACGTACCAACGACGCCGGACGCCGGGGATCACGGTCGAATCCGAAGATCCTTGCGGAGGCGGAACCGTGGCCCTGCCGCGTGCCGTCCCCATCGGCACCGGCATAGTGGGGGCCGCACGGAGGGCTCGGGCAACTTTGCGCAATCCGCAGGATGTTCGGAGCAAGCGGCTCGGAGCAGTACCGAAGTGCAGTACAGAAGTGTTGAGTTACGAAGTCCCAGGGGGATCACCACATGCGACTCATTCGACCGGCTCTCGCCGCACGTCAGGGGGGCATACGTCGCCGCTCCTCGGTGCTCGCCGCGGCCGCGGTCACCGCGGTCCTCGCGCTCACGGCCACCGCCTGCGGCCCGGACGAGGACAACGCGAGTGACAAGCCGAGCAGTCCCGCAGGCCAGGCCTCGGACGGCAAGATCACCATTCCGGATGATCTGAAGGACCGGCTCAAGGAACACGGGATCGATCTCGACCAGTGGAAGAACGGCGAGTGGAAGAACTGGGACAGGGACAAGTGGCTGCGTGAGGCGAAGGACTTCGTCAACCCGATCATCCAGGGGCTCTGGGACCCGGACCGGATGCGGGACGCCGACAAGTCACCGGAGAAGCCGGTCGACAATGACATCTCGGGTGATGTGGGCGTGACGGATCCGACCCCCGCGCCGGTCCGGGCCGCCGGTGTCCCGACGCCGTACCACGCCAACGCCGCGGAGTCCGGGAAGCTGCTCTTCGACGGCCCCGAGGGCTCCATGGTCTGCTCCGCGACGGTGGTGAAGGACCCGGCCCACCCCGGCAAGTCCAACCTGGTGTGGACGGCGGGGCACTGCGTGCACGCGGGCAAGAAGGGCGGCTGGTACCGCAACATCGCCTTCGTTCCGTCGTACAACGACAAGGGTCTGTCGTTGGCCGAGCTGAAGACGGCCACCAAGCAGGAGATCGCCCCGTACGGCGTGTGGTGGGGTCAGTGGGCGCAGACGTCCGACCAGTGGATCTCCCAGGGCGCCTCGGTCGGCGGCCAGGGCGCCCCGTACGACTTCGCGGTGCTGCATGTCACGCCGGAGAAGGGCTCCACGGGCAAGTCGCTGGAGGAGACGGTCGGCTCCGCGCTGCCCGTCGAGTTCGACGCACCGGCCGTGCCGAAGATCGGCAGCATGACGGCCACCGGCTTCCCGGCCGCTCCGCCGTACGACGGCCAGAAGGCGTTCCAGTGCGAGGACAAGCCGGGCCGGCTCTCGCTGACCGCGCAGGACCCGACCATGTACCGCATCGGCTGCAGCATGACGGGCGGCGCCTCCGGTGGCGGCTGGGTCGCGGCGGGCCAGGACGGCAAGCCCGCGCTGGTCTCGAACACCTCCATCGGACCGGTGACGGCCGGCTGGCTGGCGGGGCCGCGCTTCGGCAAGGAGGCCAAGGGCGTCTACGAGTCGGTCAGCAAGAAGTACGCGGGGCAGTGACGACCGTCCGTCAGCCGGCGCTTCCGGCTGACGGATGACGAACCATCAGGGGCTCCCGGTGCGGCAATCGCCCGCCGGGAGCCCTTGCCGTCGGGTGGTGGCCACGGGCCGCCCGCGGCCCGTGCGGCCCGTTCTTCCGTGGCGAGGAGCGTGGTCCACGCCGTCATAGGGTGGGCCTGCATGCGCGGTGGCCATGGGTCCGGCCACCGCTTCGCATGACAAGTCCATGACATTTTCACTTTTCAGGGGATTCCCCTCCATGCGATCCATACGTCCGCTCCTCGCCGCGACCGGCCTCGCAAGTTCGGCGCGCGGTGACGGCCACCGGCACGAAGGACGCCCGAAGGCCCGCTCCCGAACGAGGGAGCGGGCCTTCGGTCCGTACGGAGCCGTGCCGTGTCGCGGTCAGTGCGCCACGGGCACGTACGCGGAGAGGTCGGCTGCCAGTTCCTCATGGACCCGCGCCTTGAGCAGGGTGCCCTCCGACGTGTGCTCCTCGGAGATCACCTCGCCCTCGGCATGCGCCCGGGAAACGAGCCCGCCCCGGGTGTACGGCACGAGCGCCTCGATCTCGACCGACGGCCGGGGCAGTTCGCTGTCGATGAGCGCCAGCAGCTCGTCGATTCCGACACCCGTACGCGCCGAGACCGCGATCGCGTGCTTCTCGATGCGCAGCAGCCGCTGCAGCACCAGCGGATCGGCCGCGTCCGCCTTGTTGATGACCACGACCTCGGGTACGTCCACCGCACCCACCTCGCGGATCACCTCGCGCACCGCGGCGAGCTGTTCCTCCGGCACCGGGTGGGAGCCGTCCACCACATGCAGGATCAGGTCGGATTCACCGACCTCCTCCATGGTGGAGCGGAACGCCTCGACGAGGTGGTGCGGCAGATGCCGTACGAACCCGACGGTGTCGGCCAGGGTGTAGATCCGGCCGCTCGGCGTCTCGGCCCGGCGCACGGTCGGGTCCAGCGTGGCGAACAGCGCGTTCTCCACCAGGACACCGGCCCCGGTCAGGCGGTTGAGCAGCGAGGACTTGCCCGCGTTGGTGTAGCCGGCGATGGCGACCGACGGCACCTTGTTGCGCTTGCGCTCCTGGCGCTTGATCTCGCGGCCGGTCTTCATCTCCGCGATCTCCCGGCGCATCTTCGCCATCTTCTCGCGAATCCGACGCCGGTCCGTCTCGATCTTGGTCTCACCGGGGCCACGGGTGGCCATGCCACCGCCGCCGCTGGAACCGCCGCCGCCCATCTGACGGGAGAGCGACTGGCCCCAGCCGCGCAGCCGCGGCAGCATGTACTGCATCTGTGCCAGCGAGACCTGCGCCTTGCCCTCTCGGGACTTGGCGTGCTGGGCGAAGATGTCGAGGATCAGAGCGGTCCGGTCGACCACCTTGACCTTGACGACGTCTTCCAGATGGATCAGCTGCCCGGGGCTCAGCTCACCGTCGCAGACGACGGTGTCGGCCCCGGATTCGAGGACGATGTCGCGCAGCTCCAGCGCCTTGCCCGAGCCGATGTAGGTGGCCGGGTCGGGCTTGTCGCGGCGCTGGAAGACGGCGTCGAGCACCTGGGCGCCCGCCGTCTCCGCGAGTGCCGCCAGCTCCGCGAGGGAATTCTCCGCGTCCTGCACGGTCCCCGAGGTCCAGACGCCGACCAGCACCACACGCTCCAGGCGCAGCTGTCGGTACTCGACCTCGGTGACGTCCTCAAGCTCTGTGGAGAGGCCGGCCACTCGCCGCAGCGCCGCACGCTCGGAGCGGTCGAACTGCTCGCCGTCCCGCTCTCCGTCGATCTCGTGGCTCCAGGCGACGTCCTCTTCCATCAGGGCGTCGGCCCGAAGGCTCTCTGTGAGGCTCTCGGTGACATTCTCCGTAGCGCTCTGCGCGTCGTGCGCGTCCTGGGGAAAGGAAGAAGAGGAGGTCATTGGATCCTTACGTCGATGAAAGTCCGATACATCAGTCACAACGCGTGACCTCTCCCGATGATTCCCACCGTAGGGAACCACCGGTCCGGCCGCCGCGGCGACTCGTCGATAGTGGCATGGTCCGCCGGGCCCGTCACCCGGGTTTACCGCTGTCCTGCGGGCTCGGCGCTGTGCCAGTCCGGGTGCCCCGGCATCGGCGGGGTCTTCTTGCCGTACAGCCAGCCGTCGAGGAACGGGGTGAGGTCGCGCCCCGCGGTCTGCGAGGCCAGTCGGACGAAGTCCGCGGTGGCGGCGTTGGAGTCCCGGTGCTTCCTCACCCAGCTCCGCTCCAGCAGGTCGAAGGCGTTCTCGCCGATCTCCTGGCGCAGCGCGTAGAGGACCAGCGCACTGCCGTCGTAGACCACCGGCCGGAACAGGCTGAGCTTCTGTCCGGGCGCCGGCGTGTCGGGGCGGGCCGGCGGGCCGCCCGCGGCGCGCCAGCCGTCGGACCTGGCGTAGGCCTCACGCATGCGGCTCTCCAGCTTCTTACCGGCGTGCTCCTCGGCGTAACGGGCCTCGTACCAGGTGGCATGTCCCTCGTTGAGCCACAGGTCGGACCAGGTACGCGGCGAGACGCTGTCGCCGAACCACTGGTGGGTCAGTTCGTGCACCATGATCGAGTCGACGTACCACTCGGGGTAGGCGGTCCGGGTGAACAGGGACCGTTCGAAGAGCGAGAGCGTCTGGGTCTCCAGCTCGAAGCCGGTGTCCGTGTCGGCGACCAGAAGTCCGTACGTCTCGAAGGGGTAGCGGCCGACCTGCCGCTCCATCCATTCCAACTGCGCGGGCGTCTTGCCGAGCCAGTGCTCCAGGCGCTTGCGGTCGGCGCTCGGCACCACGTCGCGGACCGGCAGACCGTGCGGTCCGGTGCGTCGCAGGACGGTGGAGCGGCCGATGGTGACCTGGGCCAGTTCGGTGGCCATGGGGTGCTCGGTCCGGTAGGTCCAGGTGGTCTCGGCTCCGTGCCGGGCCGTGCCGGTGGGCAGACCGTTGGCCACCACGGTGAAATCCTTGGGCGCGGTGATCCGGAAGGTGAAGTACGCCTTGTCGGCCGGGTGGTCGTTGCTGGGGAAGACCCGGTGCGCGGCGTCCGCCTGATTGGCCATGGCCAGACCGTCGGCGGTGCGCACCCAGCCGCCGCTGTCCTTCTTCCCGCTCGGGTCACTGGTGTGCCGGACGGTGATGCGCAGCGGCACTCCGGCCGGGAGCCGGCCGGAGGGCCGGATGACCAGATCCTCGTCGGCCGTCGCGAAGTCGGCCCGCAGTCCATTGACCTCGACCTCGCGGACCTTGCCGCGGGTGAAGTCGAGGTTGATCCGGTCCAGCGGCTCGGTGGTCCGCGCGTCGATCGTGGTGACGGCGTCCAGCGGCTTGCTGTTGCTGCCGCGGTAGGTCAGCCCGATGTCGTACGAGAGGACGTCGTACCCGGGGTTGCCGAGGTGCGGGAAGAGCGGATCGCCGATACCGAGCGGCACGGGTGAGGGGAGGGCGGCGGCAACGAGGGTGGCCGATGCGGTGGCCAGCAGAGCGGCCCGCAGACGGCGGGAGATGAACGGCATGAACTACCGCTACCAGCGACTCCCGCCCGAGCAGGCGCGGCGCGCGCCGCGCCACTCGAACGAGATCGTCCGGCCACAGCACCAGGCAGATGACTGCGGGGCAGGGTCGGACGGCGGCGGGCGTCAGACGACGGCGGCGGGGTGCTGGGCGCGGCTCACGTCGTACACCCCGGGTACGTCACGCATCGCGCGCATCAGCGCCGGCAGTCCGGCGGCGTCGGCGAGCTGCAGGGTGTAGGTGTGCCGGACGCGCTGTTCGCTGGGTGGTTCGACGGTGGCGGAGATGATCGCCGCGTCCGCCGTCGCGATCGCCTCGGTGAGATCGGCGAGCAGCCGGGCCCGTCCGAAGGACTCGGCGACCAGGGTGACGCGGCAGCCGGCCGTGTCCCCCCAGCTCACCCCGACCGGCACCCGGCCGACGGACCGCATCCGGGACACCTCGGGACACTCCAGCCGGTGCACGGTGACGGCGCCGCCGCGCACGACGAATCCGGTGACGGCGTCGGGGGGTACGGGCGTGCAGCAGCCCGCGAGTCGTACGTCGGCGTCCGGCCGGTCCGCCACGGCGCTCGCGGCACGGGCCTCGGCCCTGTCACCCCCGGGGTCGCCGGTTTCCTTCGGCTGCGGCTCGGACCTGGGCTCCGCGGGACTGCTGCCGTGCGGGCCCTGGGGATCCTCGGGGTGGGCGTCCAGCCAGCCGGTGATGGCGATGCGGGCGGCGGGGGTGCGGGCGTGGTCGAGCCAGTCGGGCGACGGACCGGAGGCGGAGTCCTCGGCGAGCAGCGGTTGCACGGTGTCGCCGTCGCTCAGCACGGTGCCTAGGGTGGCGAGCCGGCCGTTGACCCGGGCGCCGATGCAACGGTGCGCCTCGTCGCCGTACTGCGCGTAGGCGGCGTCGACGCAGCTGGCTCCGGCGGGCAGCCCGAGCGTGCCGCCGTCCGTGCGGAAGACCGTGATCTCGCGGTCCTGGGCGAGGTCGGCGCGGAGCGTGGTCCAGAAGGTGTCGGGGTCCGGGGCGGACTGCTGCCACTGGAGGAGCCTGGAGAGCCAGCCGGGCCGGGTCGGGTCGGCGCGCTCACCCTCCGCGGGCTCGACGGCCTGGGTGCCGAAGGCGCTGTCCGAGGCGTACGGGTTGCCGAGGGCGATGACACCCGCCTCGGCGACCTTGTGCATCCGGTGCGTACGGATGAGGACTTCGGCGACCGCCCCGTCGGGGCCCACGACCGCGGTGTGCAGTGACTGGTACAGGTTGAACTTGGGTGCTGCGATGAAGTCCTTGAACTCGGAGATGACCGGGGTGAAACAGGTGTGCAGTTCGCCGAGCACGGCGTAGCAGTCGGCGTCGTCACCGACGAGCACCAGCAGGCGGCCGAAGTCGGTGCCGCGCAGTTCGCCGCGTTTGATCCTGACCCGGTGCACGGAGACGAAGTGGCGTGGCCTGATGAGGACTTCCGCGGGGATGTCCGCCTCCCGCAGCACCGTCGCCACGCTCTCGGCGACAACCGCGAGCGGGTCCCGGACGGCCGCGGCGGCGGAGGCGTCCCGCCGCGCCGACGCGGCGGCGATCAGTGCGCGGGTGTCTGCGTACTCCTCGGGGCGGAGGATCGCGAAGACGAGGTCCTCCAGCTCGGTCTTGAGAGCCTGTACGCCGAGCCGTTCCGCCAGCGGGATCAGCACGTCACGGGTGACCTTGGCGATCCTGACCTGTTTCTCGGGGC
Organism: Streptomyces sp. NPDC104309; assembly: GCF_055584025.1. Classification (NCBI taxonomy): domain Bacteria; kingdom Bacillati; phylum Actinomycetota; class Actinomycetes; order Kitasatosporales; family Streptomycetaceae; genus Streptomyces; species Streptomyces sp. NPDC104309. Next base: position 128,233 of record NZ_JBVJMV010000017.1, read on the forward strand.
GCATCACGCCGAGGGTGCGCATGTTGTGCAGCCGGTCGGCGAGCTTGATCGACATCACCCGGACGTCGTCCCCGGTGGCGACCAGCATCTTGCGGAAGGTCTCGGGTTCGGCCGCCGCTCCGTAGTCGACCTTTTCGAGTTTGGTGACGCCGTCGACGAGGTAGCAGACCTCTTTGCCGAACTGCTCCCGCACCTGATCGAGGGTCACGTCGGTGTCCTCGACCGTGTCGTGGAGCAGGGAGGCGGTGAGCGTCGTTGTCTCGGCGCCGAGCTCGGCGAGGATCAGCGTGACGGCGAGCGGGTGCGTGATGTACGGCTCACCGCTCTTGCGCATCTGTCCTCGGTGCGAGGACTCCGCGAGCACGTAGGCCCTGTGCAGGATGGAGAGGTCGGCGTCGGGATGGTGGGCCCGGTGGGCCTCGGCGACATGGCCGATCGCGTCGGGCAGCCGGTCACGCGAGACGGGGCCGAGCAGCGCGACGCGGCCGAGCCTGCGGAGATCGATCCGGGGACGGCCCCGCCTGCGGATGGGAGCGTCTGGGTTGGTGGCCTCTGCGCTCATGGGGCACCTCCGGCAGCGTCGACCGGCGGTGGGGAGGGGCGGTCGCGCCTCCGGGCCGGTGCTTGATGCTACCGAGCCCACCACGTGGCGGAGTCCGGCTCTCGCTCAGCGTGAAACGGATCACCCATTCGAGCGAAGGTCTAGGGCCTCTCGTTTGGATCATGCGGGATCAGCGTTTCGAGCCAGGCCCGGTCGATCGAGCCTTCGGCGACGATCTCGGCGGCTCCGGTCATCTCGATCTCGCCGTCCGGCCGCTCGGTGATCACGAGGGTGCCGCCGGGCACATCGACCCTGTACGTGACCGGGGCGCCGGTCTCCGCGGGGTCGGCGCCGTCCCTGCGGGCGGCGGCGACGGCCACGGCGCAGGCGCCCGTCCCGCAGGAGCGGGTCTCGCCCGAGCCGCGCTCATGGACCCGCATCCCGACATGGCGCGGTCCGCGGTCCACGACGAATTCGATGTTGACGCCGTCGGGGTAGACGGCCGCGGGACTGTACGGCGGTACGGCGAGCAGATCACCGGCGTGCGCGAGGTCGTCCACGAAGGCGACCGCGTGCGGATTGCCCATGTTCACGTTGCGGGCGTCCCAGCTGCGGCCGTCCAGGCTGACCGTGACGCCGTCCTCGGGGAGGGTGGCGCGGCCCATGGAGACCGTGACGTCGCCGCCCTTGGCGATGTGCACCTTCTTCACGCCGCCGCGGGTCGCGAGGGTGAGATCGCCCTCCTCGACGTACCCGGCGCGCTGCAGAAAGCGGGCGAAGACACGTACGCCGTTGCCGCACATCTCGGCGATCGAACCGTCGGCGTTGCGATAGTCCATGAACCACTCGGCCTCACCCGCCATGGCCCGCGCCTCCGGGTGCGCGGCGGACCGTACGGCATGCAGCAGTCCGTCACCACCGATGCCGGCCCGGCGGTCGCACAGCCGCGCGACGACGGAGGCGGGCAGGTCGACGGCGTTGTCCGGGTCGGGAACGATCACGAAGTCGTTCTCGGTGCCGTGTCCCTTGAGGAAGGCGATCTGGGAGGTGCTCACAGGGCAACTGTACGAGGAGCGACGGGCAGCCGACGAAAGCGGGCCGCGCGACGGCGCACGACGGTGGGGGACGGAGCGTCGCGGCGGCCGGACGGCAGCCCGGCGAGGCGCTCCGTCCGTCAGTGGCGCAGCCGTGCCACGCGCCAGACGGCCAGGGAGACCAGCGCGGCGCACACCACGACGTACAGGGCGATCACGCGCCAGTCGGACCGCTCGCCCGAGCCCCGCTGCGGCAGTCCGGGCCAGGTGTGGCCCACGCGGCGGGCGGCCATCATCCCCCAGCCGGCGGCGCAGCAGCTGATCAGCAGGCCCAGCATGGCGACGACCGGTCCGCCGTCGCCGAACTCGAAGGCCAGCGGGAACGCGAACATCAGCGAACCCACGGCGGCGAGCATGACGATCGGCGCGAGCTGCCAGATGCGCAGCCGGCGCGCGGGCCGCAACTCGACCTCGACCTCGGGGGTCGCCTCGGGCTCGTCGGGCCCGTCGGGGCTCAGGTGTACCGCCTGGTGCGGCGTGTCCGGTGCGTCTTGTTCTGTGTCGCGAGGGCCGGCCTCCATCGCCACGCGCCCTCCCAACTCGGACTCCACTGGTCGATCGATGCTCGATGATGGCACGGTCCCGGCCGCCGAAATGACGGGCAGGGCTTCCCGATGCCATCACGTGATCAGGCTGTAACCGCCCGTTCGACCAACGCCAGCGCCTGGTGCGGCAGTTCCCCGCGGTGCTCCGCCGCGCCGCTCAGCCAGTGGACCCGCGGGTCGCGACGGAACCATGAGTCCTGTCGGCGCGCGAATCGTTTGGTGGCGCGGACGGTCTCGGCGCGTGCCTCGTCCTCGGTGCACTCCCCGGCCAGCGCGGCCAGCACCTGCTGGTAGCCGAGCGCCCTGGACGCGGTGCGTCCTTCGCGCAGCCCGTGCCCCTCCAGGGCGCGCACCTCGTCCACGAGCCCGGCCGCCCACATCCGGTCGACCCTCAGGGCGATGCGTTCGTCGAGTTCGGGGCGGGCCACGTCGACTCCGATCTGGACGGTGTCGTACACCGCATCGTTACCGGGGAGGTTGGCGGTGAAGGGCTTGCCGGTGATCTCGATGACTTCGAGGGCCCTGACGATTCGGCGGCCGTTGCTCGGCAGGATGGCCCGGCCCGCTTCGGGATCGGCGGTGGCGAGGCGGGCGTGCAGCGCCCCGGAGCCGCGTTCGAGCAGTTCCTCCTCCAGCCTGGCCCGTACGTCGGGGTCGGTGCCGGGAAACTCCAGGGCGTCGATGGCGCCCTTCACATAGAGGCCGGAGCCGCCGACCAGGACCGGGGTGCGGCCCGCGGCGAGCAGCCTGTCGATCTCGGCACGGGCCAGCCGCTGGTACTCGGCGACGCTGGCGGTCTCGGTGACGTCCCAGATGTCCAGCAGCCGGTGCGGAACGTTTCCGCGTTCGGCGGGCGTCAGCTTCGCGGTGCCGATGTCCATGCCCCGGTAGAGCTGCATGGAGTCGGCGTTGACCACTTCACCGTCGAGCCGCTGAGCAAGGAATACCCCCAGATCGGACTTTCCGGCTGCAGTGGGACCGACGACGGTGATGACCCGCGGCGCGGGAGCTGAACTTCTCACCGCCCCAGTCTCGCAAACCTCCGGACCTGAAACTCACGGGATCAAGCGTAAGAAATCAATAAAGGAGTAGGAAATGAGGAAAAGAGGGCGTCTCCCGTCCGCGCGTACCCGACCGCGGCGGGGTCCCGGCGAGGCGGAGAGGCAAGACCGGCCGCGTCGACAGGATCGGGCCGCGCCGCCTGCCTTCGTACGCGCGGGCCGTCCCATGGCCGGTGGGGCCGGCCCCACCGGCCCCGGCCCCACCGGCCATGGGACCGCAAGCGATGGGCCGGGCCCCGGAAGGCACTCACGAACGCCTCCCGGACCGTCCTCAGCCGAGCTTGTCGACCGCCTGGTAGTACGTCCACGCGGTCGCGTCGCAGGTGGTCTTCTTCAGGCCCGAGTAGGTCGCGCACACCCGCTTGAGGTCGCCGTGGAAGGCATTGTCCAGGCGGGCCTTGTTGGCTCCGAAGGAGCCGGCCGCCTTGTAGTTGCGGTGGCCGAAGTCATGGCGGGCGCAGGCGTTCCGGAAGGGGAAGCCCAGGGGGTTGTCCGGCGAGGTGGTGCAGTAGTCCGTGGACCAGTCGAAGCCGTACGCGCTCCAGGCACGCCGGTCGGCGCGGGCTGCGAAGAACGCGGCATAACTGGTCGCACCGGACTGCGTCCAGCGGGCGAGAACCGCGCCCTTGTCGGCGGGCGCGGCCGAGGCTGGGGTCACGGACAGCAGAGCGAGGGTCATGGCGAGTGCCGTGCCGGCCGGCGAGACGGGGATGTGCCGACGCATGAATGTCCTCCCTGGCGGGTGAGGGCGACCGCGACGCGGGTTCGTCGGGGCGCGCCCGGCTTCCGCCACGGGCATACGGCGGATGTGCGCTGAAGCTATATCGCCCGGCCGGGAAGGCTGCCGAGAAAGGCCGAGTAGGGACGAGAAAGGCCAAGAAAGGCCAAGGAGGGCCGAGGAGGTGTCAGGCCGCAATCTCAATGTGCTCGGCCGCTACAGCTTCACCGCCTCGACCCCGGCCGCAGGGGCCTTGCGGCCCCTGCGCGATCCGGAGGCACCCGAACCCGACGACGACGAGGACGGCACCGACTGACGGAGCCAGGAGCCGACCATGGCGGCGAACACCTTCCTGGGGTCGTGCGGCATGCCGGTGGGTCTCGATCCGGCTCCGGACGGAATCAGCCGGTAAGCCCCCAGAACGGCCCGTGCAGTCCCACCTCGGCGAAGTAGGCCGCGGCGGAGGCGGGGTCGCGCCGGACGTATCCGGGCTCCATCCGGCCTGCGTACCAGTTGCGGGCCAGCCGCCACAGGGTGGCCAGGTCCATGACGTAGCCGCGCGGCTGCCCCGTGTCCTTGAGCCAGGTGTCGACGCAGCCGGTCGAGCAGAACAGTCGCTGGTTGGCGCAGGTGTGCACGACGTCGTCCCAGACACGGTGGGCGGGAGTCAGGAAGTGGGCCACCTGCTCGCCCCGGGGCGGGCTCTGTCGGCCGACCACCCATGCATGGGGTGTGTCGCAGGCCGGGCAGCGGGTGGCGACCAGAACGTCAGCCTCTTCGTGCAGGAGGTGCGGGATGGCGAAGGAGTCCCAGGCGCAGCCGCCCCACCACAGCGTGCTCGTGCCCATGACCGAGAATCCGAGCGGGATTGAGGCGAAGGGGTGCGCCATGACGATGTGATCGCGGTCCCGGCTGTCCAGGACCACGTCACGGTGCTCGTGAAGGGCCTCCAGCGCCTGCCGCACCTCGGCGGGCGTGAGTCCAGCCTGCGCCGCCAGGTCTGAAGGGCCGGGCGCGCTGCCGGTGCGGGCGAAGTGCGAGTAGACCGCGAGGCGGATCTGCTCCCTCTTGGCTGCCTGTGCCTCAGTGGCGGGCTTGCTCATCGCTGTGCTCCTGGGATGGGTGCGGGTGGGTGAGTGCCTGCTTGCCGCCAGCGGCGCCCGGCGGTGTTGAACGCGGGTCCGCAGTTTCCAGGCCGTTGGTCAGTGGGTGTGGCGGCGGACCGCGTCGAGCAGTTGGTCGATGTCGTCGGCGCTGTGGGAGAAGGAGGTGACGAACCGGACGGTGCCCGGCTCCCAGCGGTCGTGGTAAAAGGCGTAGCCCTCGGCGAGGAGTCCTTCGGTGACGTGTTGGGGCAGATGGCAGAAGAGGACGTTGGCCTGGAGGGCGGCCAGGAGGCCGGTGCCGGGGATAGCCTTGAGGCCGTCGCCGAGCCGGCCGGCCATCGCGTTGGCCTGGCGGGCGTTGTGCAGCCACAGGTCGTCGGTGAGGTAGGCGTCGATCTGGGCGGCGTGGAAGCGCATCTTGGAGGCGAGCTGGCCGGCCCGCTTGGCGCGGAAGGCGAGCTCGGTGGCGAGCTCGGGGTCGAAGGACACGATGGCGTCCGCGGTCATCGCACCGTTCTTGGTGGCGCCGAAGGACAGGATATCGACGCTGGCCTTCCAGGTCATCTCGGCCGGGGTGGTGCCGAGGTGGTCGAGGGCGTTGGCGAATCGGGCGCCGTCCATGTGGACGCGCAGACCTGCGTCCTTGGCGATGGCGGACAGGCGGCGGATCTCCTCCAGGGTGTACACGCTTCCGCTCTCGGTGGCCTGGCTGATGCTCACCGCGGACGGCTGCACGCTGTGCACGTCACCGGCCCGGCGACGTACCGCAGCGGACAGCGCATCGGGGTCGATCTTGCTGTCGTCGCCGGGCACGGAGACGAGCTTGGCGCCGTCGGTGAAGAACTCGGGTGCGCCGCATTCGTCGTGGTTGATGTGGCTGTCGCCGGGCAGATCGAGCGCAACTACATCCGGGAGACGACCCTCGAAGGCCAGGTCATCGCCGCATCCCAGGGCAACCACGGCGGCCGCCCGAAGGTCATCGACGACGACATGCTGACCTTCGCCGTCGCACTGGAGGACAAGGGCGTCCCCGTCCCCGACATCGCGAAGAAGCTCACCATCAAGTCCGGCAAGAACGCGGGCAAGTCGCCCTCAGTCGCCTCGCTCTACCGGGCGCTCGCCGAAGCCGAAGCCGCCGCAGCGGACGACGGCCTGCCGATGCGGCCCAAGCCCGTACGCATCCGCCAGCCCGGAGAGCCACCCACCGCCGAGGAGATCGAGCTGCGCGAACGGCTCCAGGCCCAGCTCCACCCGAACGCCGAGCTGCGGTAGACCCCCCGCGACCTGCATCAAGCCCATGATCACCGGCTTAGCGTCAACCGCTGTACCGCTGTGCCCCAAGGCCGAGATCGGCGCCCGGCCCTTGCCACGCGCGGGTTCAGGCCGAGGGTGCGGCCATCGCCACCGCGATCCTGCGCGGCCCCGTTCCGGGCGCGGCGGGTCGGGCCGGCTCACGCGGGCGCTGATGCGAGCCGCAGAGCGGGGCCGGACGAGGAAGCGTTTGGCGTAGCTGCCCCGGGGCAGGCGCGGGACAGGGAGCCGGCACGCCCCGGCCGACGCGGATCTCCGCCCGTGCCAGTAGAATTCATAGGTGAATGCGGGCGTTTTTCACGGTTTGCCCTTTGTGTCGGACTGCCCCGAGCGGCGGTCGGCAACGGGGCCGGAGAGGACGCCCGACCCCAGTCCCCCAGCAGGGAAGGTGCCCGATGGGCTTCCTGGACACTTTGAAGGCCAAGCTGAGCCCCGCCAAGGACAAGGTCGGCGATCTCGCGCAGCAGCACGGGGACAAGATCGACCACGGGCTCGAAAAAGCCGCACGGACGGTCGACCAAAAGACCAAGGGCAAGTACAGCGACAAGATCGAGTCCGGCACGAGGAAGGCCAGGGACGCGGTCGAGCGGCTGTCCCACAAACACGACGAGGGCGGTACGCCGCCGACACCGCCCACACCGCCCACACCGCCCGCTTCCTGAACAGCGGCAGTTCAACCGGTCGGGACCGACGGGCGGCCGTGCGGCGACCCCACCGCACGGCCGCCGTCAGTCGTCGCCTCTGCCGGGGTGCGGCACGTCGGGCTCAGGACCAGGTGGCGACCAGGTAGCCCACGCCGTACGGGGCGTCCTCGTACAGCAGTCGGCCGCCCAGACCCGCTCCCTCGGCCGCGCCCGCGAGCACCTGCCACGGCGCCCGGCCCGCCGCCTTCAGTTCGTACGCCAGCGACGCGTCCAGCGCCGTGAGCGCCCCTGCGTCCGCCGCGGCCAGCGCGCGGGCGGCCGCCGCGTCGAACGCCTCGGCGCGGTCGTCCAGATAGCCGGGGGCCTTGAGCGCGCGGCAGGCACTGCCGTCGCCCATCACCAGCAGCGCCAACCGGTCCGCCCTGGCGGCCAGGTCCCGTCCGGTGCTCGTGCAGCGTTCGGTTTCGAGGGGCGCCCCCACACCGAGCCCCTCGACCGGCGCGGCGGCCCACCCCACGCGGGCGAGCAACCAGGCCCCGACGGCCAGGGACGGCGGAAGCGACCGATCCGCCACGGGTCCGCGGTCACGCCCGAGCCGTACCCCTAGATCCACGCCGAAGCCCTGGAAGGTGCCGGTGGCCCCTTCGGAGTGCGGGCCACGGCCCTCGTGGTCCGCGGTCCCGATCACGATCAGCAGATCGGGCCGGGCGGCGGCCAGCACGCCGAGGGCGTCGGCGCAGGCGTCCCGCAGGGCGTCGAGCTCGGGGGCGGCACCTGCCGCGACCTCGGGCACCAGCAGCGGCGGACAGGGGCAGACAGCGGCGGCGACAAGCATGGTGGGCAGCGTACTGCGTGGCCACGCCGCCGCCGTCGGCCACCGTCGCCGTCCGGACCCCTCCGGCGTCAGTCGCAGCCGCAGCCGGGAGCGGCCGTGGCCGGCAGCGGCGCCGGGGCACCGACACCCGGCAGCCCCAGCATCACTCCGGCCGGCTTGGCGGCTTCGCCGGCCGTGCGCTTCTCCCAGGCGTCCCCGGCGCGGGTCCGCCGTACGCCCACCGGAGCGCCCTCGGCGAGCAGGTGGTGCGGGGCCGCGTAGGTGATCTCCACGGTCACCACATCGCCCGGCCGCACGTCCTCGTCCGGATTGGTGAAGTGGACCAGACGGTTGTCGGGGGCACGGCCGGAGAGGCGGTGGGTGGCGCCGTCCTTGCGGCCCTCGCCCTCCGCGACCATGATCTCCAGCGTCCGGCCGACCTGCTTCTTGTTCTCCTCCCAGGAGATCTCCTCCTGGAGGGCGGACAGGCGCATGTACCGCTCCTGGACGACCTCCTTGGGAATCTGCCCGTCCATCTCGGCGGCCGGGGTTCCGGGACGCTTGGAGTACTGGAAGGTGAAGGCGTTGGCGAAGCGCGCCTCGCGGACCGCGTGCATGGTCTGCTCGAAGTCCTCCTCGGTCTCGCCGGGGAAGCCCACGATGATGTCGGTGGAGATGGCGGCGTCCGGCATCGCGGCGCGCACCTTCTCGATGATGCCGAGGAAGCGCTCCTGGCGGTACGAGCGCCGCATCGCCTTGAGGATCGTGTCCGAACCCGACTGCATGGGCATGTGCAGCTGGGGCATCACATTGGGCGTCTCGGCCATCGCCGCGATCACGTCGTCCGTGAAGTCGCGGGGGTGCGGCGAGGTGAAACGGATCCGCTCCAGGCCCTCGATCCTCCCGCAGGCGCGCAGCAGCTTGGAGAAGGCCTCACGGTCGCCGATGTCGGAGCCGTACGCGTTCACGTTCTGGCCGAGCAGGGTGATCTCCGAGACGCCCTCGGCGACCAGTGCCTCGATCTCGGCGAGGATGTCGCCGGTGCGGCGGTCCTTCTCCTTGCCGCGCAGCGCCGGGACGATGCAGAAGGTGCAGGTGTTGTTGCAGCCCACGGAGATGGAGACCCACGCCGCGTAGGCGGACTCGCGGCGCGTGGGCAGCGTGGAGGGGAAGGCCTCCAGGGATTCGGCGATCTCGATCTGCGCCTCCTCCTGGACACGGGCGCGCTCCAGCAGCACCGGCAGCTTGCCGATGTTGTGCGTGCCGAAGACGACGTCCACCCAGGGGGCCCGCCGGACGATGGTGTCGCGGTCCTTCTGCGCCAGGCAGCCGCCGACGGCGATCTGCATGCCGGGGCGCCTGGTCTTCATCGGGGCGAGCCGGCCGAGGTTGCCATAGAGCTTGTTGTCGGCGTTCTCCCGGACCGCGCAGGTGTTGAAGACGACGACGTCGGCGTCGCCGTCGGAGCCCTCGGCGGCACGTACGTAACCCGCGTCCTCCAGCAGCCCCGACAGCCGCTCGGAGTCGTGGACGTTCATCTGGCACCCGTAGGTGCGCACCTCGTACGTTTTCAAACCGTCCACTACTCCACCAGCCACGTCGTTGCCGCTCACCCGTCCAGGGTAAGGGCTCCGGTCCGGTCGCGATGCTGAACGTCCCCCGGGGCCCGGCCCTGGTCATCGCCGGAACGGACTGGCAGGATCGCCGCCATGCTCCAGGCACTGTCCCGTATCGGCCGGCGGCGCACCCTCCAGGCGTGCGCGGCCCTCGTCGTCGTGCTCGGGCTGCTGCTGTGGTGGCTGCTCCCGCTCGGGAAACCGGCGCCGAGCGGCACGCTGACCTTCAGCACCGGCGTGCGCAGCGGCGTCTACCAGCGCTACGGCGAGCGGCTCCGGGGGGATCTGGCCCAGGATCTGCCGAAGGTGTCGATACAGCTGCGGACCAGCGAGGGCTCGCAGCAGAACATCGCCCGGGTGGCGACCGGCAAGGCCGACTTCACCATCGCCACCACCGACGCCCTCGCCACCTATCTGCGCAGCGGCGGGCCCGGCGCCGACCGGCTGCGGGGCTGTGTGCGGTTGTACGACGACTACATCCAGCTGGTCGTGCCCCGGAACTCGGAGATACGGAAGGTCTCGGACCTGCTCGGCAAGCGCGTCGGGGTGGGCCAGCCGGGATCGGGCGTGCGGCTGGTCGCCGACCGGCTGATGACGGCCGCCGGTCTCGATCCCACCGACGATGTGACGCCGGTCCCCAACGGCATCGACACCATGCCGAAGGAACTGGAGAACGGCCGGATCGATGCCTTCTTCTGGTCCGGCGGACTGCCCACCTCCGCCGTGCAGGAACTGGCGGACCGGTTCGCGATCCGGCTGGTGCCGCTGGAGGCCCCGCTGATCAAGGAGCTTCAGGCCGCGGGCGGCTCCGCCCGCTACTACCGCTCGGCCGTGATGCCCGCCGACGCCTACCGCAGCGCCCAGCAGGGGCAGGCGGTGCCGACGGTGGCGGTCGCCAATGTGCTGGTGACCACGGACCGTACGGATCCGGCGATGACCGAGGCGTTCACCCGGACCGTGATCGACAGCCGGGACCGGATCGGGCGCGAGGTGCACGCCGCCCAGCTGGTGGATCTGCGTACGGCGATCTACACCGATCCGCTGCCGCTGCACGAAGGGGCCAGGCGCTACTACCGCTCGGTCAAGCCCTGATCGCCGGGCCGCTCCCCTTCCCGCCCCGCTCAGCCCTGCGGGTTGTCGCGCGGCACCGACACGGTCACCCGCAGCCCGTGCGGCTCGTGGGCGGCGTAGCGGAGGGAGCCGCCCCCCGCGGCCAGGAGGGCCTGGGCGATGGAGAGCCCGAGGCCGGAACCCTGCACGTTCTGGTGCCGGGTGCTGCGCCAGAAGCGGTCGCCGACGCGTTCCATCTCCTGTGCGGTGAGGCCCGGTCCGCGGTCGGCGACGACGACGGTGACGTCGTCGCGGCCGGAGGCGACCGTGACGCGGACCTCCTCGTCGGCGGGGGTGAACTTCAGGGCGTTGTCGATGATGGCGTCGAGGGCGCTCGACAGTGCGATGGGATCCGCCCAGGCCGTCACGGCGGCTGAGCCGTCCGCCCTGAGCGCCACCCCCTTCTCCTCGGCCACCGGGCGCCAGGAGGCGACGCGTTCAGCGGTCAGGGCGCCTATGTCCGTGAGCCGCAGGTCGGCCCCGGCGTGCTCGGCCAGCGCCAGGCCGAGGAGGTCGTCCAGGACCTGGGCGAGGCGCTTGCCCTCCGTGCGCACGGAGGCGATCTCCTCGTTGCCCTCGGGGAGTTCGAGCGCGAGGAGCTCGATGCGCAGCAGCAGAGCGGCCAGGGGGTTGCGCAGCTGGTGAGAGGCGTCGGCGACGAAGGCGCGCTGCTGCTCCAGCACGTCCTCGACGTTGTCGGCCATCTCGTTGAACGAGCGGGCCAGGCGCCTGAGTTCCGGCGGTCCTCCGGAGGCCGCGACCCGGGATCGCATCCGGCCACTGGCGATGTCGTGGGTGGCCGCGTCCAGGGTCCGCACGGGCAGCAGCACCCAGCCGGTGAGCCGGATCGCGGCGCCGACCGCCACCAGCATCGCGGCCACTTCACCGGCCGCGATGAGCAGCCAGCCGCGCAGTGTGCGCGCGCGCATCTCGGTGGTGGGCGAGTCGATGACCACGACGGCGACCACATCGCCGTCCCGTACGACGGGCGAAGCGACGACGACCCGGCCCCGCTGCCAGGGCCAGACCTGCGGCGGATCGTGGCTGCGACGTCCGAGGAGCGCCTCCTTGAAGGCCTCCCTCCCCTCCCCCTCGATCGGCAGCTGCCAGGTGGCCGGGGCCTTCGCCATGGCGCTGTCGTCCCGGTAGAAGACACCGGCGCGGATGCCGTACACCGAGGCGTAGGTGTCCAGTTCGCTCCGCAGGGTGCGGCGGCGCTCGTCGTAACCGGGGGTCCGTTCGGCGATGAACTGGGCGAGCGCGGCGAAGCGTGCCGTGTCGTCGATGCGGTCGATGACGACGCGCTGCTGCTGGGCACCGGCCACGCTGACGGCCAGCGGGAAGCCGAGGGCGAGGAGCACGCTCGCCATGAGAATGATGAGCAGCGGAAGCAGCCGGGTGCGCACCTGGGACGTACGCCTCTACGCGGACGGGGCGACGAGGCGGTAGCCGACCCCGCGCACCGTCTCGATCAGTGCGGGCAGCCGCAGTTTGGAACGCAGCGACGCGACGTGCACTTCGAGTGTGCGCCCCGTTCCCTCCCAGCTCGTGCGCCACACCTCACTGATGATCTGCTCCCGGCGGAAGACCACCCCGGGGCGCTGGGCGAGCAGCGCGAGCAGGTCGAACTCCTTGCGGGTGAGCTGGACTTCGCAGCCGTCGACGCTGACCCGGCGGGTCGGCAGCTCGATCTGGACGTGTCCGAGCCGAAGCGCGGCGACAGGCGTGGGCACGGTGTCCTCGCCGGCCGGCTTGCGACGGCTGACGGCATGGATACGGGCGAGGAGCTCGCCGGTGTCGTACGGCTTGACCACGTAGTCGTCGGCCCCGAGATTGAGGCCGTGGATCCGCGACCGGACATCGGCGCGCGCGGTCACCATGATCACCGGGGTGGAGGTGCGCTTGCGGATCTTCCCGCACACCTCGTAGCCGTCCTGGTCGGGCAGGCCGAGGTCGAGAAGCACGACGCCGAAGGGTTCCGTGTCCGCGGGCAGCAGCGCCTGCAGCGCCTCCTCGCCGCTGCGGGCGTGCACGACCCGGAAGCCGTGCCGGGCGAGCACCGCGGAGAGGGCGGCCGCGACGTGGTTGTCGTCCTCGACGAGCAGCAGTCTCATGCCCCCCCCTTTTCCGATGGTTCGATGCCGGTTCCCGTGGACGGCGTTCCGGTGCGGTCTCCTGTACGTCTTCGTACACCTCTCGTCACTTCCCCGTACCGAGGTGTTTCACGTCATGGCGTACCAGGGCATCCACTCCGATGACCGGTACGTCAGTCAAGGGCCCGCCCCTCGCATCGAGCCATCCGTTATGCACCCGGTACGCCCCGGGCGCACCGCCTGCCGCCCTGTTCACACGGTGTGTCCGGGTGCCGCCGGATCGTTATCCTCAATTCTCGCTCAGATGTGATGACGCTGATCGCACCGCGTCCTAGGGTCCTTCCCAACCGAGGAGGACGGAGCAAGAAGCCGATGAGCGGAGTTTCAGTGACCAAGGGCGCCGAGGACGCCGCACCTGCGGCGAACGACCTTGTCGTACTGAGCAACGTCAACAAGCACTTCGGCGCGCTGCATGTGCTCCAGGACATCGACCTGACGATCGCCCGTGGCGAGGTCGTGGTCGTCATCGGGCCCTCCGGGTCCGGGAAGTCCACGCTGTGCCGCACGATCAACCGCTTGGAGACGATCGACTCGGGTGACATCTCGATCGACGGCAAGCCGCTGCCGCGGGAGGGCCGGGAGCTGGCCCGGCTGCGCGCCGATGTCGGCATGGTCTTCCAGTCGTTCAATCTCTTCGCGCACAAGACGGTGCTCGAAAACGTGATGCTGGGCCAGCTCAAGGTCCGCAAGACGGACAAGAAGGCTGCCGAGGACAAGGCCCGTTCGCTGCTGGACCGGGTGGGCGTGGCGACTCAGGCCGACAAGTACCCCGCCCAGCTCTCCGGCGGTCAGCAGCAACGCGTAGCCATCGCAAGGGCGTTGGCGATGGACCCCAAGGTGATCCTCTTCGACGAGCCGACCTCCGCGCTCGACCCGGAGATGATCAACGAGGTGCTGGACGTCATGCAGCAGCTCGCCCGGGACGGCATGACGATGGTCGTCGTCACCCATGAGATGGGCTTCGCGCGCTCGGCCGCGAACCGCGTCGTCTTCATGGCGGACGGAAAGATCGTCGAAGAGGCCACGCCCGACCAGTTCTTCAGCAACCCGCGCAGTGACCGGGCCAAGGACTTCCTGTCGAAGATCCTTCACCACTGACTGATCCCGCACCGCCGGTAACCGGACCGGCCGGTCACTCACATCGCGTCAACCATAGGGAATTTCACCATGCAGCTTCGTAAGGTCACCGCCGCCTCGGCCGCCGTGCTCGCCCTCGCCCTGACCGCCACCGCCTGTGGTTCCGACAAGAAGGACGGCGGCTCGGACGGCGCGGGCGGTGGCAAGAAGATCACGATCGGCATCAAGATCGACCAGCCCGGTCTGGGTCTGAAGACCCCCGACGGCAAGTACACCGGCTTCGACGTCGACGTCGCCACGTACGTCGCCAAGGAACTCGGCTACGACGCCAAGGACATCGTCTTCAAGGAGACCAAGAGCGCCGACCGCGAGACGGCGATCGAGCGCGGTGACGTGAAGTTCATCGCCGCCACCTACTCGATCAACGACGAGCGGCTGCAGAAGGTCGACTTCGCGGGCCCGTACCTGCTGGCGCACCAGGACATCCTCGTCCGTGCCGACGACGACTCGATCAAGTCCCCGGCGGACCTGAACAAGAAGAAGCTCTGTTCGGTCGCCGGCTCGACCTCGGCAAAGAACGTCAAGGACAAGCTGGCTCCGAAGGCCCAGCTCCAGACGTACGGCGGCTACTCGGAGTGCCTGACCGGCCTGGAGAACAAGGTCATCGATGCGCTGACCACCGACGACTCCATCCTGGCCGGCTTCGCGTCGCAGAAGGAGTTCCAGGGCAAGTTCAAGCTGGCCGGCTTCCAGATGACCAACGAGAACTACGGTATCGGCCTGAAGAAGGGCGACGCCGATCTCAAGAAGAAGATCAACGACGCGCTCACCAAGATGGTCTCGGACGGTGCCTGGGACAAGGCCGTGAAGGCCAACTTCGGCCCGGCGAACTACAAGTACGAGCCCGCCCCGAAGATCGGCAACGTCGTCAAGTGAAGCAGGGCTGACCGGGCGCGCCGTCCTTGAACGGCGGCGCGCCGTGCCCTCCGACACGCGGAAGCGCGGGAGATCGTGTTCGACTTTCTTGAAGGTTACGACCTGCTGGGGGCCTTCTGGGTGACGGTGCAGCTCACCGTCTACTCCGCCCTCGGCTCCCTCATATGGGGAACGCTACTGGCCGGCATGAAGGTCAGCCCGGTCCCCCTGATGCGCGGCTTCTCCACCGCGTACGTGAACGTGGTCCGGAACATTCCGCTGACCGTGATCATGGTGTTCTCGTCGCTGGGTCTGTACCAGACGCTGGGCGTCATGCTCGGTTCCGACGTCATCGACGGCATCAACTTCCGGCTGGCGGTGCTCGCCCTGGTCGCCTACACCGCCGCCTTCGTCTGCGAGGCGATTCGGTCGGGCATCAACACCGTGCCGGTCGGCCAGGCGGAGGCGGCGCGTGCGCTCGGGCTGAGCTTCACGCAGGTGCTGTTGTTGATCGTCCTCCCCCAGGCGTTCCGTGCGGTGGTCAACCCGTTGTCCAATGTGCTGATCGCGTTGACGAAGAACACCACGGTCGCCTCCGCGATCGGTGTCGTCGAGGCCTCGTTCCTGATGAAGGACATCATCGACGCCCAGGCCCAGCTGATCCTGATCGCCTTGACCTTCGGGTTCGGCTTCGTCGTTCTGACCCTCCCGACCGGCCTGATCCTCGGCTGGGTGAGCAAGAAGGTGGCGGTGAAGCGATGAGTTCCGTCCTCTACGACGCTCAGGGACCGCGCGCCAAGCAGCGCAACATCCTGTACACGGTGCTGTTCGTCCTGTGCGCCGCGGCGGTGGTGTGGTGGGTCTACGACGGCCTCGCTTCCAAGCACCAACTCGACTGGATCAAGTGGAAGCCCTTCTTCACCAGCTCCCAGCCCTGGGAGACGTACATCTGGCCGGGCCTCCAGAACACGCTCAAGGCGGCGTTCTTCGCCCTGATCATCGCGCTGCCGCTCGGCGCCCTGTTCGGGATCGGCAGGCTGTCGGACCACCGGTGGGTGCGGATGCCGGCGGGCATCGTCGTGGAGCTCTTCCGCGCCATTCCCGTCCTGATCCTGATGATCACCGCGAACGCGGTGTACGCGGAGTACACCGCCATCGATACCGATGTGCGTCCGCTGTACGCCGTGGTGACCGGTCTGGTGCTGTACAACGCCTCCGTGCTCGCCGAGATCGTGCGGGCCGGAATCGAGACCTTGCCGAAGGGCCAGGCGGAGGCGGCCAAGGCGCTCGGCATGCGCAAGAGCCAGATCATGCTGTCCGTGCTGCTGCCGCAGGCGGTGACGGCCATGCTGCCGGCGATCGTCAGCCAGCTCGTGGTCATCGTCAAGGACACAGCGCTCGGTGGCGCCATGATGACCTTCCCCGAGTTGCTGGCCTCGATCCGCCCGATGAGTGCGAACTACGGCGCGAACACGATCGCGTGTTTCACCATCGTGGCTCTGATCTTCCTCGTGGTGAACTTCGCCCTCACATCGTTCGCGAGCTGGCTGGAGCGGTGGCTCCGGCGCAGCAAGAAGAGCAAGGGCACCGCGCCCGGGGGCGCACCGGAGACCAGCGGTGAGCCGGCGCTCGTCGTCGACGACGGACGCGCCGTCTGACGGCTCGTCGCATCGTGCGCCCGAGGGGCGGTGGCGGATCCGCCACCGCCCCTCGCCGCCTTCCGGTGTCGCTTGACGCAGGCACCGGCAGTAGGTTGCATACGTTCTGTGATCGCGCCCCCAGCTCCCGCCGCCACACGTACCCCGCCGCCTACCCCTTCCTCGCGCCGTCGGCTCCTTTCGTTCGCGTCCTCGACGTCGTTTTCACGGATTCGAGGAGCCGCCCCGTGGACCCGGTGATCGTCGTCGGCGCCGGGCCCGTCGGTCTGACGCTGTCGCTCGCCCTCGCGGCACAGGGTGTTCCCTCCGTCCTCCTCGACGAGGACCCGGCCAAGGACGAGACGCGTCCGGCCCGCACGGTGGTGCTGCGCGAGGACACCGCGGCCCTGGTGGAACGGCTCGGCTGCAAGGCACTCCACCACGAGGGCATCCGGTGGTCCGGCTGGCGGTCCATGCGGCGCAGGCAGTTGGTGCGCGAGCTGCCGCTCGGCGAGGACTCCCCCGAGGGCGATCCGTTGCCGGCCCCCATCCATCTGCCGCAGCACGTACTGACGCGCGGGCTGCGGGACGCGGTGGCCGCGCAGGAGCTGGTGCGGGTGGCTCCGTACAGCCGGATCGACACGCTGGAGCAGGACCCGGCCGGGGTCACGGTGCACACCAGGGAGCCGAACGCGACCTGGTGGCGCGGGAGTTACCTGGTGGGATGCGACGGCGCCAGGTCCACCGTGCGCAAACTCCTCGACATCCGCTTCCCCGGTCGTACGGCGGTGGAGCGGCATGCCGTCGCGGCCCTGCGCACCGAGCTTCCCTGGCCGGGGCAGGCCGTGCTGCACCGGCTGCCGCCGTGGCGCACCGGGGGCGCCGAGGTGACCGCACGACCGCTGCCGGACGGCGCCTGGCGGCTGGACTGGCTGCTGTCGCCGCGCGGCGAGCTCGTCACTCCGGACGCCCTGATCACCCGGATCCGGGACACCTTGGCGGGCTGGTGCGGCGAGACACCGCCGTACGAACTGCTGGACACGGGCGTGTACACGCTGCACCACCGGCTCGCCCTGTGCTGGCGGGTCGACCGGGCGTTCCTGGCCGGGGACGCCGCCCATCTGCTGGGCGCGCTGGGAACGCAGGGGCTCGACGAGGGGCTGCGGGACGCCGAGAACCTGGCCTGGAAGCTGGGCCAGGCCTGGCACCACGGCGCCTCGGACGTACTGCTCGACAGCTACCAGGCGGAGCGCCGGGCCGCCGTCGCCGCGCGGCTGCGCGCCGCGGACCAGTCGCTGCCGATACTGCGCGGCGGCGGAGGTCTGCGGACCCTGGTCCCGGGGAGCGCACGGGGGCACGACTCGCTGCTCACCGACGGACATCTGGGCCAGGGCCCGCTCGGTGCGCCCCCCTCGTACTCGCACTCGCCCCTTGCGCCCCCACGCGCCGAGGCGCACACATCCGTGGATACGCCCCCTGGTGCGCCGGTCACCGATGTACGGGTGACCGCACCCGACGGCACGACCGTGCGGCTGCGCGAGCGGCTGGGGCAGGGGCACCTGCTCGTGGTCCTGGTGGCGCCCGGCACGGGGGTGTGGGACCGGCGTCACTGGATGAGCGCGGGTGTCATGCCCCGTCTGGTCGCGGCTGTCGACGCGATGCCGGTGAAGGGCGAACTGCTGGTGACCGAGAGCTATCCGGGGGCGGCGGCCCACACCGTCCTGCTGATCAGGCCGGACGGTCACCTCGTGGCGTCGTTCGGCGGGGTCCGGCCCCGGGAGCTCTTCGCAGCGGCGGACACGGTGCGCGGCGGACCGGCGCGCGGCTCCGTACGCCCGGACCAGACTGCGGGCATCAATTGACCGACACGGGCGCGCATGGTGTACTCCGGAACGTGACCGACACCGATGTGCGCCTGTGGCGGAGGGTCCATATGGACCTCGTCCGCTATGCGGGCTGCGTGTGTCGTCCGTCCTGCTGAATCGCCTCTCCCTGCCGCGCCGTGCGCTCCGCCGTACGGCCGGGCATCCACGCGAACGCTCAGGACGGTCTCTGTGTCTGCCCCTTCGTCACCCTCTGTACGCATGCCCGCATCCGCGCCCGCTCGTGATTCCGGTCCGTCGACGGCGGAGCTGCTCGAATTCGTCCGCCGCGTCGCCGCCGACGCCGAGGTCGTCGCCTCGCTCCCGCTCGATTCCGAAGGCCGGACCTGGATCCCGCTCGAAGGGCCCGGCGGCAGCGAGGCCTGGCTGATCGGCTGGCCGCCCGGTAGTAGCACCGGCTGGCACGACCACGCCGACTCGATCGGCGCCTTCACCACCGCGGCCGGCACCCTCAAGGAGCTGTCGCTCGCCGCCCGGCTGCCCACCGACGGCTGGAAGACCCTCGAACTCACCGAAGGCATCGACCGTTCCCGGCAGTTGGCCACCGGGCAGGGCAGGGCGTTCGGCCGTCACCATGTCCACGAAGTGCTGAACGAGTCCGGCACCGAGCACGCCGTCTCCGTCCATGCGTACTACCCGCCGCTGCCGCGGATCCGGCGCTACAGCCGTACCGGTGCGGTGCTCCGCCTCGAACAGGTCGAACGACCGGAGGACTGGCAGTGAGCGACAGCCGTGGGGGCGGTTCGGGCCCGGTCGGGATCGACGAACTGCTGGAACGGATCCGGGCCGGGTTCGTCCGGATCGGCCCTCCGGAGGCGATCGCCGCCGCCGCGGACGGCGCGCTGCTCGTGGACATACGCTATGCGGAACTACGCGAACGGGACGGACTGATTCCGGGGGCGCTCGTCGTCGAGCGCAATGAACTGGAGTGGCGGCTCGATCCACAGGGCAGCCATCGGGCTCCGGAGGCGGTGAGCCACGATCTGCGCATCGTGGTGGTCTGCAACGAGGGCTACGCGTCGAGCCTGGCCGTCGCGTCCCTGCGTCAGCTGGGACTGCGCCGGGCGACGGATCTGATCGGCGGATTCCAGGCGTGGCGCGCGGCGGGACTTCCCGTCGAGGCGTGAGGGAGCCGCCCGGGGCGGGACATCCCGCCTCGGAGGCGCCGTCTCCGGTTCCGTGCCTGCCGGACGGGGACGCCCACCACGCGTCCGCGTGCCCGAATGCGGACACCCGGTCCGTATGCGTACGTGCCCGAACGGGGACGTCCACTCCGCGTATGCACGCGTCCGCATGAGGACGCTCACTCCCGGCACGGGCGGGCGCCCCGGACGGGGACGCCCACTCGCGGTCCGCACGCGCCCGGACCAGAACCCCCGCTCCTGATCCGGGCGCTCGTCCGGTCCGTGGGTGGGCGCCCCGCCGACCGGCAGGTCTTCCGCTCCGTGCGTCCGGCGAGTCCGGGCTCCGTACAGAGGGAGACCGCTCCCCGCCACCCCTCGCGCCGCTCGTCGGTCCCCGAATCCGCGGTGACACACCCGAACGCCACGCTCCGGTGGAGCAATCCCCGTAACCGACGGACATTCGGCTCAAGTCCAAGGACCGACGTGACGGAGACCTCGCACCCATGCCGACGCCCACCCTGACTCCCGACCGGCTCGACGACCGGGTCGCCCGCCTCCACGACACCAGTGCATGGCAGCAGATCGTCACCGGATGGGATCTCACCGCCGCCGACCCCGTACGCCCCGCCATCCCCGGCACCGCGGATGATCTGCGGGACCGTCAGTCGGCCGATTGGCGGGGCCTGCTGTCCGTACCCGTCGATCAGCTCATCGCCGAATCCGTGCGTGCTCTGCCTGCCGCCGCGCCGCACGAACGGCCCCTTCCCGGGCGGTTGGGCGCGATCCTCCCGGACCGGCTCCACTCCTGGCGGCGCGTCGGACAACCCGAGGTGCGGCCCTCCATCCACCTCGCCCACGCACGGCGGATCCTGACCGAGTGGGGCTGGCAGAACACCCCGTACCGACTCCGCAACGCCCGCGGCGCCCGGTGCGTCTGCGGGGCCATGCTGACCGCGCACCGCCTGGGCTACGGCTCCCTCGACACCGTGGACCGGGCCGGCACCTGGCTCGTCGCCGAGCTCCGCTCACGGGGCTGGACCGGGCTGATCGGGCTGTGGAACCGGCAGCCCGGACGTACGGCCGGCGAGGCGCTCGCCCTGATCGACGCCACCATCGAACGCGCCGCCCGCGCCGGGCAGTGACCCGCGCCGCGGCAGCACAAGCCGCCGGACCCCGCGGCCGATGAGGGCGTGCGGGGACTGCGTCACGGCCCGTGACCGGACGCGGCACCGTGTCTCAGTGACGGGTGAGCAGCGCTTCGACCAGATCGCGCAGCGGCCCGGTGAGGTCCTGCTCGGTGGCCGATCCGAGCGGCTCCAGCCCCGGAGAAGCGCGCAGCACCGTGATGCCGAAGGCCACGGACAGCACGAGCTGGGCACGCAGGAGCAATTGGTCGCCGGCGGGGTCGTCGGGCCGCCATCCGGCCGCCGTGGCGAGCCGTTCGCTGAATGTGCGCAACAGGCCGGTGCGCATCTGCTCGGTGCGCTCGTCGCCGGAGGAGCGCAGCAGCAGCAGCAGGGCGTCCCTGGGACCGTCCATGGCGAGCACGCCCGCGGTGTGGCTGACGATGATCTCCGGGATCTGTTCCAGGTCGGCCACCGTGCGCGCCGCGTCGACGAGTTCGTCGATGACCGCCTTCAGACAGGCTTCGAAGAGGCCTTCCTTGGACCGGAAGTAGCGGTTGATGAGCGCGACGTTGACACCGGCGTCATCGGCGATGTCGCGCACGGTGGTGGCCGCGTACCCGTCGTACGCGAAGCGGCGGCGGGCCGAGTCGAGCAGGAGCCCGCGGGTCCTGGCACCGGCGCCCCGCCGGGATGGCGGCGGGCTGTCGTCCGTCGGCGTCAGGGGCGCGGGACCTGCCTGGGAACTGCTGGCTTTCATGGCTGTCCTCTCTCTGCTCGAACGGTACCGCCCGCGCCGTTATGTAAACAGATGTTGACCTCACTCCCATACCTGCTTTAGCGTCTATGTAAGCAGACGTTTACTTTTGGCTCCGGCGAGCGAAAGATGCCCGGCAGCCCCCTCACCTTCTGGAGTCCCGAATGGACGCCCCCCAGCCCACGGCCCGCACCGGCGGTGTGGTCGCCACGCTGGCCCTCGCAGGCATCACTGCCGCGATCATGCAGACACTGGTCACGCCGCTCATCGCGGAACTGCCCCAGATCCTGCACACCACCCCGTCGAACGCGGCATGGGTGATCACCGTCACCCTGCTGGCGGGCGCGATCTGCGTACCGATCTCCGGGCGCCTCGGCGACCTGATCGGCAAGCGCCGCATGCTCCTCGCGTGCTCCGTACCGCTCATGGCCGGCTCGCTGGTCTGCGCCCTCGCCTCCTCCGTCGTCCCCATGATCATCGGGCGTGGGCTGCAGGGCATGGGCATGGGCATGGTGCCCCTGGGCATCGCCCTGCTGCGCGACGTGGTGCCGGCGGAGAAGCTCAGCTCCTCCATCGCTCTGGTGAGCGCCTCGATGGGCATCGGAGGCGGCCTCGGCCTGCCGATCGCCGCGGCGGTCGCCCAGTACGCCAACTGGCGCGTGCTCTTCTGGGGCTCCGCCGTCCTGGCCGCGCTGATCGCCGCGGCGATCTGGTTCCTCATCCCCGACATCCCGGCCGGAGCCAAGGGCCAGCGCTTCGACACCCTCGGCGCGGTCGGCCTCGGCGCGGGACTGATCTGCCTGCTGCTCGCCGTGTCGAAGGGCGCCAACTGGGGCTGGGGCTCGGCGACCACCCTCGGACTGTTCGCCGCCGCCGTCGTGATCCTGCTGGCCTGGGGCGCCTGGGAACTGCGCACACGGGAGCCCCTGATCGACCTGCGCACCACGGCCCGCCCCCGGGTGCTGCTCACCAATGTCGCCTCGATCTTCGTCGGCTTCGGGATGTACGCGAGCATGCTGGTCGTGCCACAGCTGCTCCAGTTCCCGGAGGCCACCGGCTACGGCCTGGGCCAGTCGATGCTCGCCGCCGGCCTGTGGATGGCGCCCGGTGGCATCATGATGATGATCGTCTCGCCGTTCGGCGGGAAGCTCACCGACGCGCGCGGCCCGAAGTTCACCCTGATCTGCGGTGTCCTGGTGCTGGCCGTCGGGTACGGCCTGTCACTGATACTCATGGGCTCCGCGTGGGGTCTCATGCTGGCCCTCATGGTCATCAACAGCGGCGTGGGCCTCGCCTACGGTTCGATGCCCGCGCTGATCATGAGCTCGGTACCGCTCTCCGAGACCGCCGCCGCCAACGGGTTCAACACCCTCATGCGTTCGCTGGGCACCTCGGTCGGCGCCGCCGTGATGGGCGTGGTCCTTTCCCAGCTGACGGTCACCATGGGCGGACACACCTTCACCTCCGAGAACGGCTTCCGCACGGGCCTGGTCATCGGCTGCGGCATCGCGCTGGTCGCCGCGGTCTTCGCGAGTGTCATCCCGGCCACCCGCGCCGTGTCGAGCACCGACGGCGGGAACAGGGTCGCCGCACCCGAGCAGGCCGCAGCCGAAGTCTGATCCGGCCATCAACCGCTCCGCGGCTGCCGCCGGCCCCCGCCTGCAGGGCCGGCGGCATCCACCCCGGTGCCACCCGATACACCGGCCGACTCCACCCGATACGCCGCCCGGCGAGCCTCCGGGCGGCGTATCGGGCACGCGAGCAGGGCCCCGTCCGTCGGCGCACACGCTGGTGCTGGCCGCCTCCTCCGGCGCCATCGTCGGCCAGGCCCCCGTCGAGGACGGCGCCGTGGCGGGCGGCATCCAGGCCACCGCTCTGCAGATCGGTGGCGCGCTGGGCACGTCCGTACCGGTCTCGCTGATCAGCAGCCGGGTCGGCTCGACACTGAGCGGCGAGCTGACCGGGGCAGGCGTCCCGGCGGATGTGGCTGCCGGGATGGCCGCGGCCAAGGACGCGGTGGCGATGGGGGTCGCGCCGGTCTCGCCCGCCATGCCGGCCCAGCTCCGGGCGGCCGTCGTGGAAGGCAGCGGCCAGGCCTTCATGAACGGTGTGCACGCGGCGGTCACCGTCACCGTCACCGTCACCGTCACCGGGATGCTCTGCCTGCTGGGAGCCGTCATCGCGACGGCCCGTCTCCGGCACGCCTCGGCGGTCGCGCGGCGCTGAACCGCCGACGGCCCGTCTCCGCCCCGGCCGGAGCGGACGCGGGCCGGGCACGTCCAGGGACCGGATGGTCGAAGAGAGCAGGTGGTCGGGGAGAGCAGGCGGTCGACGAGCCGAGTGGTCCGGGAGAGCAGGCGGTCGACGAGCCGAGTGGTCGAGGAGCTGGGCGGTCGACGAGCTGGGTGGTCGACGAGCTGGGCGGTCGACCAGCCGAGTGGTCGACGAGCTGGGTGAACGCACCGGCCTCCGGCGGGCGCGGACTGAGAGAGGACCTGGCGGTGCTCCGTTCGGCGCGCAGGCCGTCGCGTGGAACGCCCGGCGCCAAGCATGGCCGACCGCCATGGCCGCGGCCGAGTGAGCCGACGTCACTGACACCTCGCGGTGGCTATGAGACGGCGACACCTCGTGGCGGAAACATCACCACGCCCACCACGGCACCGTGACCCCGCACCCCCGTCAATATCAGCACGGCGGCATCGGCGCAGCAACATCGGCGGGCATCAGCCCGTGAACCCGGCTCCTCGGATTCCATGAACCCCCGACACCTGCTCCGCCGTGCTCGGCACCGCACCCTCCACGAACCCCGCCCCGCGCTTCGTCGGCGTGCAGGAACTCAGACGGTCCCCGTGCCCCGTCCGCCTCGCTTCGTGGCTCCCGCACGTCACCGCGCGGTTCGGGCCGCCGTTCAGAAGGGCTCGTCCAGGCCCGCCGTGTCCTCGCCCTCCTCCTCCAGCGCCTGCCGCACCACGCGCAGGGCCATGCCTTCCCCGTACCCCTTGCGGGCGAGCATGCCCGCGAGGCGGCGCAGCCGCTTGTCCCGGTCCAGGCCGCGAGTGGAGCGCAGCTTGCGCGCGACCAGCTCCCGGGCCGTCGCCTCCTCCTGCTCGGAGTCGAGCTGACCGACCGCCTCGTCGATGACGGCGGAGTCCACCCCCTTGGTGCGCAGTTCACGGACGAGCGCGCGGCGCGCCAGTCCTCGTCCGTGATGCCGGGACTCCACCCAGGCGTCCGCGAAAGCGGCATCGTCGATCAACCCGACATCCTCGAAGCGCGACAGCACTTCTTCGGCCGCCTCGTCCGGGATCTCCCGCTTGCGCAGGGCATCCGCTAGTTGCTTTCGGGTGCGCGGGGTTCCGGTGAGCAGCCGCAGACAGATGTTGCGCGCCTGCTCGACCGGGTCTCGCGGCTCCCCCTTCTCGGCCCTCGACGAGGAAGGGGAGCCGCTGCTCCTGGAGCGGGAGCGGGCACGTCGCCCCGCCCCCTCACCGAATCCGGCGTCCGAGCCGGTGCCACGGCCTGGACCGGCCTCCGGCTCATACGCGCCTTCGGACTCGGCCGTGTGTCTCGTGACGGTGGATTCGGGACCGGGACCGGCGCCATGGTCATAGGCGCTGACCGGCCATTCCGTACGACGCGTCACGGTCTAGCTCTTGGCCGCAGCCTTGGCCGGCTTGGTCTTACCGGCCGGAGCGGGCACCGACTTCGCGCTGTCGGCCGGCGCCGAGGCGCCGCCCGCCGCATCCGCACCGGCTTCGGCGGCATTGGCATCCGGCCTGACGCCGACCCCGAGCTTCTCAAGGATCTTCTTCTCGATCTCGTTGGCGAGATCGGGGTTGTCCTTGAGGAAGTTGCGGGCGTTCTCCTTGCCCTGGCCGAGCTGGTCGCCCTCGTACGTGTACCAGGCGCCCGCCTTGCGGACGAAGCCGTGCTCCACGCCCATGTCGATCAGGCCGCCCTCGCGGCTGATGCCCTGGCCGTAGAGGATGTCGAACTCGGCCTGCTTGAAGGGCGGCGCGACCTTGTTCTTCACGACCTTGACCCGGGTGCGGTTGCCGACGGCGTCGGTGCCGTCCTTCAGCGTCTCGATCCGTCGGATGTCGAGGCGCACCGAGGCGTAGAACTTGAGCGCCCGGCCACCGGTCGTGGTCTCGGGCGAGCCGAACATCACACCGATCTTCTCGCGGAGCTGGTTGATGAAGATCGCGGTGGTCTTGGACTGGTTGAGCGCGCTGGTGATCTTGCGGAGTGCCTGGCTCATCAGGCGGGCCTGCAGACCCACGTGCGAGTCGCCCATCTCGCCCTCGATCTCCGCACGCGGCACGAGCGCCGCGACGGAGTCGATGACGATCAGATCGAGGGCGCCGGAACGAACCAGCATGTCCACGATTTCGAGGGCCTGCTCACCGTTGTCCGGCTGGGACAGGATGAGGCTGTCGATGTCGACGCCGAGCTTCTTCGCGTACTCGGGGTCGAGGGCGTGCTCCGCGTCGATGAAGGCCACCGAGCCGCCGAGCTTCTGCGCGTTCGCCACCGCGTGCAGCGTCAGCGTCGTCTTGCCGGAGGACTCCGGTCCGTACACCTCCACCACACGGCCGCGCGGCAGTCCACCGACGCCTAGGGCCACGTCGAGGGCGGTCGACCCGGTGGGGATCACCTCGATCGGCTCGTTCGGCCGCTCACCGAGGCGCATCACCGCGCCCTTGCCGAATTGCCGTTCAATCTGTGCGAGTGCGGCGTCCAGCGCCTTCTCGCGGTCGGTTCCTGCCATGGGTTCCACCCGATTTGCTTGAGTCGATCGCTTCACGTCAAAGACGCTAACCCCTGCCACTGACAATGGGCCTCGACGTCCTCCCGGCCTGTGGACAACTCCACGGTCGGGCCCGGGAAAACCCGGCCGGAATCCCATAAGAATGGATGTTCGATTTCAGTGTCAAGCGCACCGCGCCGGACCGAATCCTCCTCAGGTGCCCTGTGCCGTCGAAGTTCGATCAGTGCCGGGTGCTGGTGGTCAGGGGAGACGGTGAGACAGCTCGCGGATGCGTACGCGGAAGACCTGCACTCCAGACTTGCCGCCTGCTACGAGCTGGGCATGACCCCAGCGCAGGCATCGACCGACCTCGTGGACAACCAGAACATCTCCATCCCGGAGCGCTCAGTTCCATCCTGGAGGCTCAGTCTGCCACCGCTTCGCACTGTTCGACCTGGAACACGGAACCGTCCGGCTCGCACAGGAGGAGGGATGACGGCGACAGCATCCGAACCAGAGAAGAACGGGCGGCCCACCGCCCGGCCACCGTGGCTCCACATGCCCCACACCAAGATCGAGATCACCGCAGAGCTGGTCCGGGATCTGTTGCACGACCAACGTCCCGACTTGGCCGATCACTCTTTGAGGCTCGGCGCGCGCGGCTGGGACAACCAGCTGTAGCGCCTCCGCGACGACCACGCCGAGCGCCGACCGGCCGCAGCCGGTCGGTCGCTGACCGACCACGCCGAGCAGTTCGCCCAGCAGCCGGCGTCAGCCACCGAGCTGTGGCTGATCCCCGACCCGAACGCAGTCCGCGCCATCCGGGAAGACGCCGCCACCGCGCCCACTTGCGCGGGGCCCGCACGGCTCCACGGCGACCTGCATCCGGCCAACCTCCTCACCACGGACGGCACCTTCTGCGGCCTGATCGACTTCGGCGACCTCTGCGCGGGCGATCCGGCCCGCGACCTCGCCGCCCCTTGGATACTGCTGCCGGACGGCGCCGCCGACCGCTTCCACGGCGCCTATCAGCCGGCCCCGGACCCCGCGCCCCTCGCCTTCCTGGCACGACGTCCGTGACCTTCAGTGATCCGCGCCACTCAACCTTCAATGACACACGCTCAAGGTTCGATGGTCACCGAGGGCGCACTGAGGTGACGCGATCGCGTAACCGCCACGCTCCGCCGTCTCCGGGAGCCCGGCGATCGTCGGCCGGGCGACGCGACGAGAAACCGTTGAGACGGCCCCGCCCACCGAGGCCGTCAGGCTCGCTCCGGTTCCTCCGGTGTCCCGGCCCCGCCCGGTCCGCCCCGGGCCTCCTCGCTCTCGGCGGCCCCCAGGGAACGGCGCAGCCGTGCGAGCACCGTCACGCCACGCTGCTGCTGGTGGCGGCCGTGTACCCGCGGGTCGTCCGTCACGTCGTAACGCTTCACGTAGGCACCGAGGAACGCCTGGAGCGTGGCCACGGCCGGAATCGCGATCAGCGCGCCCACCGCGCCCATCAACGCCGTGCCCGCGATCACCGATCCGAAGGCGACCGCCGGATGGATGTCGACGGTCTTGGCGGTGAGCTTGGGCTGCAGCGCGTAGTTCTCGAACTGCTGGTAGACCACGACGAAGCCGAGCACCCACACGGCGTACCAGGGGTCGACGGTGAACGCGATCAGCATCGGCAGGGCTCCTGCGAGATACGTACCGATCGTGGGGATGAACTGGGAGACCAGTCCGACCCAGATGGCGAGCGCGGGCGCGTACGGAACACCGAGGATCACCAGCAGGATGTAGTGCGCAACCCCGGAGATGAGCGCCATCAGGCTGCGCGAGTAGAGGTAGCCGCCGGTCTTGTCGACCGCGATCTCCCAGGCCCGCAGGACCTCGGCCTGCCGGGCGGGCGGCAGTACGGAGCACAGGGCGCGCCGCAGCCTGGGGCCGTCGGCGGCGAAGTAGAACGAGAACAGGGAAATCGTCAGAAGACGGAACAGCCCGCCGAGCACGGTGGTGGAGATGTCGAGCACTCCGGTCGCGCTGTTCTGGACATACTTCTGCAGCCAGTCCGAGTGCAGCAGGCTGTCCTGGACCTCGACCCGGGAGAGCTCGGTGCGGAAGTTCTGGTTGACCCAGTTGATCACCGAGTCCAGATACTTCGGGAACTCCTCGACCATGTCGACTATCTGGCCCGCAAGCATGGAACCGAGCAGTACGACGAAACCGACGCCGGCTGTCAGCACGACGAGAAAGACCAGGAAGGTGGCCAGGCCGCGGCGCATGCCGCGCGCCGCCATCCGGCTCACCGCGGGCTCTATGGCGAGCGCCAGGAAGAACGCGATCAGCACGTTGATCAGCAGCCCGATGAGCTGGTCGAACGCCCAGCTACCGAGCCGGAAACAGGCGTAGAGCGCCAGGGCGAGCACCATGGCACGCGGCAGCCATGCGGGCATACGGGCCGGTCCATTGCCGGACGGCGCGGCCGGCGAGGCGGACTGGGCGGGCTGGGTGAAAGTCGTCTGGGTCTGGGCTGTCTCGTCTGTCGGTGACACGGCTCCAGTCTCGCCTACGGCAGTGACAAGCAGCGGCCCGCCCCGGACAACAGCACAGGTCCGGCCGCTGACGAGCCGGAAATCAGCGCTTGCCGACGGGACGTCGGAACCAGCCGGGGCGCTCGCCGGCCGGAACGACTGGATCAGCCGGGATCAGCAATTCTCGGCGGAACGACTGGACCAGCAGGGTGAGCGTTCGTCGGCGGGGACGTCGGAACCAGCCGGGGCCCTTGCCGACCAAATCGACTGGATCAGCCGGGGATCAGCCGGGGATCAGCGCTTGTCGGCAGGGATGTCGACCGCCGTACAAACACCGCGCCAGACATCCTTGGCGTCCCAGCCCGCGGCCAGCGCCTGGTGCACCGTCCGTCCGCCCAGCTCGGCCATCACATGATCGCGTGCGAAGGAATCGGCGTAACCCGCGCCGAAGTGGTCCGCCATCCGTTCCCAGAAAATCGTCAACCGCATGACGTCAGTATCCCGCTCCTGAGAGTGCAGCCGGGCCGCTACGTCTTGCCGAGAGCGCTTACCGCCCTACGGTCGGTCCATGGCTGGAACCGGAACAAGTCCCCTCAATCGTGCCGAGCAGTTCATTTGGCTCACGGCCCGCGTCCTGGAACAGCGGCGGTTCGCCCATCACTTCCTGGAAGGAAGTGCGGATGCGGTGGAAACGGCGCTCGCCGCCTATCTGAACGAGGACGGCGGGTACGGGCACGCGCTCGAACCCGATCTGCGCGGCCCCGTCAGTCAGCCGTTGCACACCGCGCACGCGCTCAACGTCCTCGATTCCATCGGCCGCTGCGGCGGGATCCGGGTGGAGCGGATCTGCCGCTTCCTGACCGAGGTGTCCACCAAGGAGGGGGCGCTGCCCGCTCTCCTCCCGTCACAGCGCGGCTATCCGGCCGCACCGTTCATCCCGATCGTCGACGACCCGCCTGCGGAGCTGTTGGCCACCGGACCCGTCGTCGGGCTTCTGCACCGCAACGCGGTGTGGCATGCCTGGCTGTTCCGGGCCACCGATTTCTGCTGGGCAGCGATCGACGCCCTGGACCGGTCGCATCCGTACGAGATCGAGGCGGCGCTCGCCTTTCTGGACGGCGCTCCGGACCGGAGCCGTGCGGAGGCTGCGGCCGACCGGCTGGGCCGGCTGGTGCGGGACCAACGGCTCGCCGTTCTCGATCCGCAGCGGCGCGCGGAGTACCCGGTGGCGGCCGGATACGCACCGGCCGAGCAGCACTTCCCGTACGACTACGCCCGTACACCCGACTCGCTCGCCTGCCGCTGGTTCACCGGCGAGGAGCTGGAGCGCTCGCTCGACCATCTCGCGGCCGAGCAGCAGCCGGACGGCGGCTGGCCGGTGAACTGGCGGCAGTGGGCGCCGGGAACGGCTCTGGAGGGACGCCCCATCGTGACACTCAAGGCGCTGATGACACTGCGGGCCCATGGACGCAGCCTCGACTGGGACGGGGAGCGATGAAACGGGGAGCGTGAGCCCGGCCACGGTGCCTAACCGAGGGCGCGTACCCCCGCGGTGACGACCACGGCGGCCCCCACGACCACGAGGAAGGGCGCGCGAAGGACGAGTGCGAGCGCCGCCGCGGCAAGCCCCGCGCCCCGGGCGTCGAGCGTCAGGTGCTGGCCGGCTCCGAACGTCTGCTGCGCGGTGAGGGCGGCGAGCAGCGCCACGGGCAGGAGCGCGGCGAGCCGCTGCACGAGCGGACGTTCGAGGACACCGGCGGGCACCAGGAGTCCGAGAAGTTTGGCGAGGTAGCAGCCGACGGCGGTCAGCGCGATGGCGATCCAGACGTTCATCGGCTGTCCTCCGGCTCGGTCACGTCCGCCGTGGCCGTCTCCGCCGTGGACGAGTCCGCCGTGATCGTCCGCGTCATGGTCGTGCTCCCGTTCGTTCCGTTGCGGCGCCCGCTCAGGAAGAGGACGGCGGGTGCGGCGAGCGCGGACAGCAGGACGGGGACACCGGCGGGCAGTACGGGCAGCAGTCCGAGCGCGAGCAGGACCGCGACGGCGGCCGTGATGCGCTCCGTCGTGCTCTTGAGCATCGGTGCGAGCAGAGCGAGGAAGACCGCGGGCGATGCCGCGTCCAGCCCCCACGCGTCGGTGTCGCCGAGCGCCTTGGCACCGAGGGCCCCCAGCAGCGTCGTCAGGTTCCACAACGCGTAGAGGGTGAGTCCGGTGACGGCGAAACCGATCCGTGCGGCCCGCCGGGTGGGCTGCGGCAGTGTCACGGCGGTGGTCTCGTCGATGACCCACTGGGCGGCAAAGGGGCGGAGCGCGCGTGGAAGCGCGAGGAGCTGCGACAGCCGCAGGCCGTAGAACGAGTTGCGTACGCCCAGGAAGAAGGCCCCGGCAGCCGCGGTGTACGGATTGCCACCCACGGCGAGAGCGCCCACGAGGGCGAACTGCGAGGCGCCGGTGAAGACGGCGAGGCTGAGCACGCAGGTCTGCAGCAGGCTCAGTCCGGAGCCGGCCGAGGTCACGCCGAACGCGAAACCGGAGAGTCCGACGGCTATGCCCACCCCGAGCGCGTCGCGCACGACGGCCGCGTCCGACTTCGTCGCGACCGCGTCCGGCTGCGCCCCGGGGAGGACCGGGCTGCCGTGGGGCAGGCCGGCTGCTCTGCCGACGCCCTCTGGAAATGTTGTCTGTTCTGCCACGACCGGAACGTTACGGGGCAGATCCGGACCGGTCTTGTACGTTCTTGCACGTTCGCGCTGGGTTCTACGCCCTTGCACGTTCGTGCTGGTCCTGCGTTCTTGGAGATTCGCGCTGGTCCTGCGTTCTTGGAGGTTCGCGCTGGTTCGTACTCGCACGTTCGCGCTGGTACGCGCCGGGCGGCACCCCGACGATCCGGGTGAAATGACGATTGAGATGCGGCTGATCGGTGAAGCCGACCTCGGCGGCTGCCTCCGCGGGCGTCCTCCCCTCGTCGAGCATCCGGCGTGCGGCCCGCACACGGGCGTCGGTGAGCCAGGCATGCGGAGGCATCCCGTACTGCTTCTTGAAGGCTCTCAGCAGCGCGAACGGACTGGTGCCGAGTTCCGCGGCCAGCACGGCCAGCGTGGGCGGGCCCACCATTCGGCCTTCCAGCAGCGCGCGGGCCCGCGCGGCGTCGCGGGCACCGGCCGAGCGGGGCGCGCGGGCGGGCAGCGCGCTGCCGTGCCTGCTGAGCAGCCGCGCGACCATGACCCGCAGCACGGTGTCGGCGGCGAGCGCGTTGCCCTCCTCGGCGGCCCGGTGGACCTCACCGATCAGTCGGGCCGCGTACGGGTCCACGACGCCGGTCTCGGTGAAACCGACCGTGCCGCGCAGGCTCGTCGTATCGGCCGCGATGTCGTTGATCACTTGCGCGGACGGGTACAGCGTGGCGTACACCCAGCCCTCGGGAACACCCGCGCGGGCGGTGTGCGGCACCTCCGGATTGATCATGACGACGGTTCCGGGGCCCGCGTGGACGGTGCCGCCCGGCAGCCCGACGTCCTCCACCCCGCGGGTGATGGTGCCGAAGACATACCCCTCGTGGCTGTGGCGCGGGAAGGTGTGACGCACATACCGGGCGCGCAGCAGATCGAGGCCGGGCAGCTCCGCGTGCTGCCAGTGCCTCGCCCACTCTCCCGATCCCGGCTCCGGTACGGCCACCATGGGCGAATTCTCGCAGCTCCCGGACACGGTCGCCGGTGGCCGTCACGGCCGTTGTCAGTGGCGGGGTGCACGATGGGGGACATGGTCGGCTCTGCGCTCGATTCGTTCTCCCCTGCGACCCGCGGCTGGTTCGCGGGTGCCTTCAGCGCGCCCACCGCCGCGCAGGAAGGCGCCTGGCGCGCGATCGGCGAGGGCTCGGACGTGCTGGTCGTCGCACCCACCGGCTCCGGCAAGACCCTGGCCGCGTTTCTCGCCGCACTGGACGGGCTGGCGTCCGTCCCGCCGCCCGCCGAGGCGAAGAAGCGCTGCCGTGTGCTGTACGTGTCGCCGCTCAAGGCCCTCGCGGTCGATGTCGAGCGCAATCTCCGCTCACCGCTGACCGGCATCCGCCAGGAGTCGGTACGGCTGGGGCTGCCCGAGCCCGAGGTCCGCGTGGGAATCCGCTCCGGCGACACCCCGCCCGCCGAGCGTCGTTCGATGGCGACCCGGCCGCCGGACATCCTGATCACCACGCCCGAATCGCTGTTCCTGATGCTGACCTCCTCGGCCCGGGAGGCGCTGTCCGGCATCGAGACGGTGATTCTCGACGAGGTGCATGCCGTGGCGGGTACGAAGCGGGGCGCGCACCTCGCCGTATCGCTGGAGCGTCTCGACGAACTGCTTCCGCGGCCCGCCCGACGGATCGGGCTGTCGGCGACGGTGCGTCCGGTCGACGAGGTCGCGCGATTCCTCTCGCCGCAGCGGAAAGTGGAGATCGTCCAGCCACCGTCCACCAAGCGGTTCGACCTGTCGGTGGTCGTGCCGGTCGAGGATCTGGGCGAACTCGGCGGCTCGCCCGCCACCGACCCCGACCAGGCGGGCCAGGCGGACAAGCCGTCGATCTGGCCCCATGTCGAGGAACGCATCGTCGATCTCGTCCAGGAGCACCGCTCCACCATCGTCTTCGCCAATTCCCGCCGCCTCGCGGAGCGGCTGTGCAACCGGCTCAACGAGATCGCGTACGAGCGGCTCACCGGTGAGACGATCGCCGAGGCACACTCCCCCGCCGAGATCATGGCCGAGTCCGGCGCGGCGAAGGGCGCCCCCGCGCTGCTCGCCCGCGCCCACCACGGCTCGGTCTCCAAGGAGCAGCGCGCCCAGGTCGAGGAGGACCTCAAGGCGGGGCGGCTGCCGGCCGTGGTCGCCACCTCCAGTCTGGAGCTGGGCATCGACATGGGAGCGGTCGATCTGGTGATCCAGGTGGAGTCGCCGCCGTCGGTGGCCTCCGGGCTGCAACGGGTCGGCCGGGCCGGGCATCAGGTCGGTGCCGTCTCCACCGGCGTGGTCTTCCCGAAGTACCGGGGCGATCTGGTGCAGGCGGCCGTGGTCACCGAGCGGATGCGCGAGGGCTCCATCGAAGCACTCCGTATCCCGTCCAACCCCCTGGATGTGCTGGCCCAGCAGCTCGTCGCCATGGTCGCCCTGGACAGCTGGCAGGCGGACGAACTGCTGGCCTTGACGCGTCGCGCCGCCCCCTTCGCGTCCCTGCCCGAGTCGGCGTTCACCGCCGTGCTGGACATGCTCGCCGGCCGCTATCCGTCCGATGCCTTCGCCGAGCTGCGCCCGCGTGTCGTCTGGGACCGGGTGGCCGGTACGGTCACGGGCCGCCCCGGTGCCCAGCGGCTCGCCGTCACCTCCGGGGGGACCATCCCCGACCGTGGGCTCTTCGGGGTCTTCCTCGCCGGTGCCGACCCCAAGAAGGGCGGCGGCCGGGTCGGGGAGCTGGACGAGGAGATGGTCTACGAGTCCAGGGTCGGCGACGTCTTCACGCTGGGCACCACGTCCTGGCGGATCGAGGACATCACCCGCGACCGGGTCCTGGTGTCGCCCGCCCCCGGCGTTCCGGGCCGACTGCCGTTCTGGAAGGGCGACCAGCTGGGCCGTCCGCTGGAGCTGGGACGTGCGCTGGGTGCGTTTCTCCGGGAAATCGGCGGGATGTCTCCGGACGATGCCCGGCAGCGCCTGCTCGCCGCCGGGCTCGACGCCTGGGCCGCCGACAACACCCTGTCCTACATCGACGAACAGCGCCGCGCCTGTGGTCACGTGCCGGACGACCGGACCATCCTCGTCGAACGTTTCCGTGACGAGCTGGGTGACTGGCGGGTGGTCGTGCACTCCCCGTTCGGCGCGCAGGTGCACGCCCCGTGGGCGTTGGCGCTGAACGCCCGCCTCGCCGAGCGGTACGGCATGGATGCCCAGGTGATGCATGCCGACGACGGCATAGTGCTGCGGTTGCCCGACGCGGACCTGATGGGCCTGGACCTCCTGGACTTCGATCCGTTGCGGGACCCGGCGCAGGACCTTGCCCTGGATCCGCTACCGCTGCCGGGCCCCTCGTACGACAGCGAACAGCCGCCTGTCGGTGCCGCGGATGTGACCTTCGACCAGGGCGAGATCGGTCAGATCGTCACCGACCAGGTAGGCGGATCAGCGTTGTTCGCGTCACGGTTCCGCGAGTGCGCGGCGCGGGCGCTGTTGCTGCCGCGACGCAGCCCCGGCAAGCGCACCCCGCTCTGGCAGCAGCGTCAGCGCGCCGCACAACTGCTCCAGGTCGCCTCCGAGTTCGGCTCGTTCCCGATCGTCCTGGAAGCGGTCCGCGAATGCCTCCAGGATGTCTTCGACGTCCCCGGGCTCACGGAACTCATGGGTGACCTCGAAGCCCGTCGTGTCCGGCTGGTCGAGGTGACCACCCCGGAGCCCTCGCCCTTCGCCCGCTCGCTCCTGTTCGGCTACGTCGCCCAGTTCCTGTACGAGGGCGACTCGCCCCTCGCCGAGCGGCGCGCCGCCGCGCTCTCCCTGGACTCCCATCTCCTGGCCGAACTCCTCGGGCAGGCAGAGCTGCGCGAGCTGCTCGACGCCGACGTGCTGACCGAGCTGGAGCAGGAGCTCCAGTGGCTGGCCGAGGACCGCCGGGTCAAGGACATCGAGGGTGTGGCCGATCTCCTTCGCGTGCTCGGCCCGCTCACCGAAGCGGAGTTGGCCGAGCGCGGCGCCCGGCCACCATGGGCTCCGGAGCTCTCCGCCGCCCGCCGGGCCATCCGGGTCCGGATCGGCGGAGCGGACCACTGGGCCGCGATCGAGGACGCGGGACGGCTGCGCGACGCGCTGGGCACCGCCCTCCCGGTCGGCGTACCCGAGGCGTTCACCGAACCGGTGAAGGACCCCCTCGGCGATCTCCTCTCCCGGTACGCCCGTACGCACGGTCCGTTCACCTCCACCGAGGCCGCCGCCCGTTTCGGCCTCGGCACGGCTGTCACGGACGGCGCGCTGCAGCGGCTCGCCGCGACCGGCAGGATCGTGCAGGGCGAGTTCCACCCAGCCGGCATCGGTCAGGAGTGGTGCGACGCGACCGTGCTGCGCCGACTGCGACGCCGCTCGCTCGCCGCGCTCCGCCACGAGCTGGAGCCGGTCCCGCCGGCCGCCCTCGCCGGATTCCTTCCGCAGTGGCAGCACCTGGGCAACAACAGCCTGCGCGGAATCGACGGACTGGCCCGCGCCATCGAGCAGTTGCAGGGCGCGCCCGTCCCCGCGTCGGCCTTGGAGAAGCTGATCCTGCCGAGCCGGGTCACGGGCTACACCCCCGCGCTACTGGACGAGCTGACCACCACCGGAGAGGTCGTCTGGGCCGGGGCGGGTGCCCTTCCCGGAAAGGACGGCTGGCTCTCCCTCTACCTCGCCGACAGCGCACCTCTGCTCCTCCCGCCGCCGCACCCGCTCGAACTCAGCGCGTTGCACCAGTCCGTCCTGACTGCCCTGAACGGTGGCTACGGACTGTTCTTCCGGCAGATCTCCGATCAAGTCCGCGCCACCACGCACCCGGACTGCACCGATCCGCACCTGGCGGACGCCGTATGGGACCTGGCCTGGTCGGGCCGGCTCACCAACGACACACTCGCCCCGCTGCGTTCACTCCTCGGCTCCGGTCGCACAGCGGGGTCGACCGCCCACCGCGCCAAACGGAGCGTGCCGCGCGCGCGTTACGGCTCGCTGACCGCCGCCGCCCGGCCCGCGTCCCGCACCGGCCCCCCGACCGTCTCGGGCCGATGGTCCCTGCTCCCCGCCACCGAACCCGATCCCACGCACCGTGCGCACGCCCTGGCCCGCACCCTCCTCGACCGTCATGGGGTGGTGACTCGCGGCGCGGTCCAGGCCGAGGGTGTCGAGGGCGGCTTCTCCGCCACGTACCGCGTCCTCTCCGCCTTCGAGGACAACGGGCAGGCCCGGCGCGGCTATGTCATCGAGGGCCTGGGAGCGGCCCAGTTCGCGATGGACGGGGCGGTCGACCGGCTACGTGCCCTTTCCACCGCACGCGACCGTACGGAACCAGGCGCCGCCCGCCACGCCTTGGTTCTCGCCGCGGCGGACCCGGCCAATGCCTACGGCGCGGCGCTGCCCTGGCCCGAGCCGCCGGACGGCGCCGGGCACAAGCCGGGCCGCAAGGCCGGCGCCCTGGTGGTGCTGGTCGACGGCGAACTGACGATGTACATGGAGCGCGGCGGCAAGACGCTGCTGGCCTGGCCCACCGATCCGGAGGATCCGGCACTTCTCGCGGCAGCCGCGGCACTGGCGGCCGCCGCCCGAGCAGGGGCGCTCGGCACGGTCACGGTGGAGCGCACCAACGGCGCCTCGTCCCTGACCTCTCCTCTCGGCCGCACCCTGGAGGCGGCCGGCTTCCTGGCCACGCCGAGAGGACTCCGCCTGCGCGCCTGAACCACTCGCATCTCATTACTCCCCCACCACACCGCCGCACCCGGCTCCACGGGCCCGCGCCACCCACCCCGAACACGGCACGCGCCCGCACCCCCGAACACCTCACGCCCCCGGCGCTCCGCTCACTCCACGCCTGACCGCCCCACACCCCACATCATGGAGACATGCCCGAAGGAGACACCGTCCTGCAGACCGCCGGACGTCTGCGCACCGCGCTGGCCGGCCGGATCCTCACCCGCTCCGACCTGCGCGTCCCCCGGTTCGCCACCGCGGACCTCACCGGCCGGACG
Organism: Streptomyces sp. NPDC104309; assembly: GCF_055584025.1. Classification (NCBI taxonomy): domain Bacteria; kingdom Bacillati; phylum Actinomycetota; class Actinomycetes; order Kitasatosporales; family Streptomycetaceae; genus Streptomyces; species Streptomyces sp. NPDC104309. Next base: position 165,446 of record NZ_JBVJMV010000017.1, read on the forward strand.
GTGCTGGACGTCGCCTCGCGCGGAAAGCATCTCCTCACCCGTGTCGAGGGCGGCGTCACGCTCCACAGCCACCTGCGGATGGACGGCGCCTGGCGGGTCTACGCCCCTGGTGAGCGCTGGCGCGGCGGCCCCGCCCACCAGATCCGCGCCGTCCTCGCCAACACGGAGCACACAGCCGTCGGCTACCGGCTCCCCGTACTCGAACTCCTCCGCACCCGCGACGAGGATCAGGCGGTCGGGTATCTCGGCCCCGATCTGCTGGGCCCTGACTGGAATGCCGACACCGCTCTGCGCAATCTGCTCAGCAACCCCGCCCGTCCGCTCGGCGAGGCCCTCCTGGACCAGCGGAATCTGGCCGGAATCGGAAACGTCTACAAGGCCGAGCTCTGCTTCCTCGTCCGCGTCACTCCCTGGCTCCCCGTCGGAGACCTGGCCGCCCCACCGCCGTCCGCCTCGTCACCACGGCCAAGCAGCTCCTCGAAGCCAACCGTGACCGCCCCATGCGCACGACCACCGGCGCCGCGCCCCGCAGACACGGCCCGCACGAACGGCTCTGGGTCTACGGCAGGACCAATCGCCCGTGCCTGCGCTGCGGCACTCCCATCCGCTCGGCGGACCAGGACTCCCGCCCCGCCTACTGGTGTCCGCGCTGCCAATCCGGCCCTACAAGCTAGTTGACGATCCGTCAGATCCAGTCGTACCGTCCCGGTCATGTCCCTCACCGCGTACGACCTCACGGGCCGCTCCGCGTTCATCACCGGCGCGGCCGGCGGCATCGGCCGCGCCGGAGCCGTCCTGCTCGCGGCGGCGGGCGCCACCGTGCACTGCGCGGACCGCGACGAGAAGGGCCTGCTGGAGACCCGGGACCTGATCGCCGAGGCGGGTGGCACGTCCCATGTACACACCCTCGACGTCACCGACCGCAGCCGGATCAGGGCCGCCGTCGCCGCCGCGGGCGACCTCGACATACTGGCCGCCGTCGCCGGGATCATGCACACGAGCAGCGTCCTGGAGACCACCGACGAGGACCTCGACCGGGTCCTCTCCGTCAATTTCAAGGGCGTTCTGCACACCTGTCAGGAAGTGGCCAGCGGCATGATCGCGCGCGGCGCGCCCGGCTCTCTGATCACCATGGCCTCGGGGGCTGTCGACGCCGCGAGCCCGGGGCTGCTCTGCTACAGCGCGGCCAAAGCGGCGGTCGTCCAGCTGACAAAGACCCTCGCGACCGAGCTGGGACCTCATTCGATCCGCGTCAACGCCGTCGCCCCGGGCTGGATCCGTACACCCATGACCGCCCGCCACGACGCGGACCTGCAACACCGGGCAGAGACCACGATGGCGCGGATGTCCCCCCTCGGCCGGGTCGGCGAAGCCGAGGACGTCGCCCACACCCTGTTGTATCTCGCATCCGACGCTTCGGCCTTCATGACCGGCCAGATCCTCCGCCCGAACGGCGGCGTAGCCATGCCCTGGTAGTCCGCCGGGCCCGGTCTGCGCCCCGTATCGCTACGCCGGACCATCGACCCGCGTACCGCATCCCGGCAGTGGCGCACCAGCGCGTGCACCGTACCGGGATACCGGACCACCGCCCCGTGTCCGCATCCGCCCCGCCGGCCCCCGCGGCCCCGGCGGTCGCGGCCGCATGCACGGGCAGCAGGCTCAGCCCCCAACCGCCCGCCGCCACCGCGCCCTCGACAAGCCCCGCGTGGGCCGGTTCCAGCACGAGCCGCAGCACGGCCCACCACCACGCCCCGCCGAGAACGAGCGCCGGCACCCATCGCCGTACCATGGCTGCCTCCTCCGGCCGAACCCAGGGCCTCTCGTTTGGATCATGCCGGGCCCAAGTGCCCCGGCACCGCGCCTCGCCACGTTGTCGTCGGTCGCCATGGCTCCTTCCCCAAGCTCTCAGCTCCGTTCGAGCAGGGGAGACCCCATCCGACTCCCTCCTCCGCCGCGCGTTCCACGACAGCGGACCCCGCTCGCTGATCCGGCCTGATCCAAACGAAGGACCCTAGTCCGGCCCGCTCGCGCGGCGGGAGGGCGCATCGGTGCACCACCGGCGCGCAGTACGCAGCCGTATACCCGTTGTGCGCTCTCGCCTGGAACTCCCCGAGCGTGCCGTGCCGGAGCGCCATCCTGCCCCTGCCGGAGCCCTCCGGCAGAGGACCCGATGCACGACCCCTGGCGATCTGGCCGATCGACGCCCTTCTCTCCGCAGTCTCGCCCGGCAGTGCCCGTATCGCATCCAGAACGGAACGACGCTGCGGCAGCGCCGAGCCCCACCGTCTTGGACGGGGCTCAGCAAGCGTGCTCAGTGCTCGTCACGGCGGAGGGAGTCCTTGACGCCATCCCGCCCGTTCCCGCACCCCGCTCGCGGCGCCCTTGGCCTGCCCCCTCGGCCTGGTCCGCCTTGCCTTCGGCCTCCCTGCGTCGGTCGCCGGCCATCTTGCCCATGGCTTCCTCGGCCTTGCCCTTGATCTTGTCCTTGGCGCCTTCGTCAACCATTGCGACTCTTCGGGTAGGGCGAGGCGGGGCGATCCGTCACTCTGCCCCGTTCAGGGCAGATCGGATGTCATTGCCTGACAGCGACGGAGGGAAAACACCTGCCACCCGAACGGGTCAGGCGCTCTCCGCCTGGAACATCCAGGCGTGCTTTTCGAGGTCGGCGGTCAGCGCGATGAGGATGTCCTGGCTGACCGGATCGGGGTCACCGGTCTCCTCGATCCGCCCCCGCATGCGGCCGATCACCACTGCGAGGGCACTTACCAAGGCCTTCACCGCGTCCACGTCCTTGACCCAGCCCTCGGGCACGGATTCGATGGCCGTGGTCTTCGCGATCGTCCCCGAGCGCCCGTCCGGATTGACGCCGAGTGCGGAGGCCCGCTCCGCGACCGTGTCGGAGTGCTGGCGGGCGGTGTCGACAACCTCATCGAGCTGGAGGTGCACGGACCGGAAGCGCGGCCCGACCACATTCCAGTGAACCTGCTTGGCCACCAGCGAGAGGTCGAGCAGGTCGACCAGGGCGCCCTGAAGCGCGACTCCCACGACCTTCAGGTCGGCCTCGGACAGCGGGCTCTTCACCACAGACATGCACGTCTCCGATCTGATAGCTCTTCTGTTCGACACCACTCACGATGACACAAACGAACCAAAACAGTCATTCGGGGAACAATTGTTGTGCGAGGTCGTTCCCCGGCCGCACTCCGCGCCTGCCCGCCGGCGATGCCCTGACACGCTCCACCGTCCGCTACCCGTCCGCCACCTGTGCAGAATCGCGCGATCCGCCGAAGCCATCGACCGTGGCCTGTGCAGGCCCGGGACCGCCCGGACACGCGTGAGCCCCGGCCGACCCCACAGGGGCCGACCGGGGCTCCGATTCACACCGAACCACGCGGGTCAGGCGGCGACGACATCCACCGCTTCCGCGGGCGCCTTGATGGTCACCCGTCCCGTCGGCACACCTGCGACCGACGTCACGGAGACGGAATTGAGCATGGGACGTACCGGCACAGGCACCGGATCGCCGGCTGCTGCCGACTCGGCCAGTTCGGCCAGCGACAGCTCATCGCTCACTTCACGCATGAGCTCGGACATCCGTACGTCAAGCGCGTCGCAAATAGCGGAGAGCAGTTCGGAGGATGCCTCCTTCTGCCCCCGCTCCACCTCGGAGAGATAGCCGAGCGAGACTCGGGCGGACGAGGAGACTTCGCGCAGAGTACGGCCTTGGCGCTGGCGCTGCCGACGCAGCACGTCACCAAGCAGGCGACGGAGCAGAATCATCGGTGGCTCCCTCCTCGGACCGCGTAGCCGCATCCTTCACGCCCCACCGTACCGCCTTGCGCCGCGGCCGTGCGGGGAGCGATGTCGTGTTCACTCAGGGCTGCAAACATCAATTCCCCCCGTTCTGTTCCGTATTCTGTGCGCTTGCATTCTTGCCGAGTTCGGCGGAGAGCAATGCGAGCACGCCCCGTACGCTCTCTCTACGGATGTCCGCACGCCCGCCGTTCAATCGCAACGCGGCCATATTCTCCGCGCCGTCCGGCCCGGCCACCGCAACATAGACCGTGCCGACGGGCTTGCCGTCCTGCGGCTCGGGACCCGCGACCCCGGTGGTGGCTATTCCCCAGTCTGTACCGAGAACCCGGCGCACGCCTGCCGCCATCTGTCGCGCCACCTCCGGGTCGACTGCGCCCCGTTCCGCCAGGAGGCCACCGTCCACACCCAGCAATTCCCTCTTCAGGGGCGTTGCGTACGCCGTCACGGACCCGCGGAAGGAGTTCGAGGCACCCGGTACGGACGTCAGCTCCGCCGCGACCAGACCGCCGGTCAGCGATTCGGCGACGGCAAGGGTCTCACCGCGGTCCACCAGCAGCTCCAGCACCCGGGCCGCGGCAGTCACCGCTCGGCCTCCGCCGAACCACGGCCTCCGGGGCCCCCGGAGGCCGGCCCGGCCCCCTCAGCGGCCCCGGACGCCTCAGACCCTGCGGACGCCCCGGCTCCCCCGGAACCGACAGCTCCCTCGGACGCCCCAGAGCCCACGGTCCCCACAGAACCCGCAGTCACCGCAGTAGACCCAGAAGCCCCGGAAGCCCCAGAAGCAGCCTTCGCTCCAGCGGCCTTCTCGGCCGCGAGCCCCTTGCGCCGCAGTACGACGGCCTGGCGCACATAGTCGAGCCCGGTGACGACCGTCAGCACGACGGCCACCGCCATCACCCAGAAGCGAAGGGTGGCAAGTGGACCGGTCAGCGCGAGGACGTACATCCCGACAGCCGTCCCCTGCGCCAGAGTCTTCATCTTTCCGCCACGACTGGCTGGAATGACCGCATGCCGTATCACCCAGAACCGCATCAGCGTGATGCCGATCTCGCGGAAGAGGATCACACCCGTGACCCACCAGGGCAGATCGCCGAGGTACGACAGACAGATCAGCGCCGCGCCCATGATCGCCTTGTCCGCGATCGGGTCGGCGATCTTTCCGAAGTCGGTGACCAGGTTGTACGTGCGCGCGAGATGACCGTCGAACAGGTCGGTGATCATGGCGACGGCGAACGCCGCCCACGCGAACGACCGCCAGACCGGGTCGTAGCCGCCGTTGTGCAGCAGCAGCATCACGAAGCCGGGCACCAGCACCAGACGCAGCATGGTGAGCAGATTGGCGATGTTCCACAGGCTCGCTTGGTTGACGGCCGCGGTGCCCAGCTTGCCGCCACGGACCGGCTTCGCGCCGGAGCCGCCTGCCGCGGATGCCGGGACTCCCGTCATCTGGCCGCCTCCCCGAGCTCGGAACACTCGGCCACCAGGTCCACTCCCTCGGTGCCGACCACCTTTGCCTCGACCATACGGCCGGGCGCGAGGCCCTCGCGTGCGGTGAAGAGGACCTGGCCGTCCGTTTCGGGGGCCTGGTGCGCCGCACGCCCCACCGCGCGCGGCTCGTCCTCGGTGGGGTCGACGGACTCAACCAGCACCTGCAGTGTCTCCCCGAGGCGCTCCTCCGCACGCTGCGACGTCAGCTCCTCGGCCAGCTGCGAAATATGCGCGAGCCGCTCCGCGATGACGTCGGCGTCCAGCTTGTTCTCGTAACCGACCGCCTCGGTGCCCTCCTCGTCGGAGTAGCCGAAGACGCCGATGGCGTCGAGTCGGGCACCGGTGAGGAAGCGTTCAAGCTCCGCCAGGTCGTCCTCGGTCTCGCCGGGGAAGCCCACGATGAAGTTGGAGCGCGCACCGGCCTGCGGCGCCTTGCCGCGGATGGTGTCCAGGAGCTCCAGGAAACGGTCGGTGTCACCGAAGCGCCGCATGGCCCGCAGCACGGTGGGAGCCGAGTGCTGGAAGGACAGGTCGAAGTACGGCGCCACCTTCGGGGTCGAGGTCAGTACGTCGATGAGGCCCGGCCGCATCTCCGCGGGCTGCAGGTAGCTGACCCGGATCCGCTCGATCCCCTCGACGTCGGCGAGCTCCGGCAGCAGCGTCTCCAGCAGCCGGATGTCGCCGAGGTCCTTGCCGTACGAGGTGTTGTTCTCGGAGACCAGCATGACCTCCTTCACGCCCTGCTCGGCCAGCCAGCGGGTCTCCCCCAGCACGTCCGAGGGGCGCCGCGAGATGAAGGAGCCCCGGAAGGACGGGATGGCGCAGAAGGAGCAGCGGCGGTCGCAGCCCGAGGCGAGCTTCACCGAGGCCACGGGGCTGGTGCCCAGCCGCCGGCGCAGCGGCGCCCGCGGTCCGGAGACCGGTGCGACGCCCTCGGGGAGGTCGGCGGGTGCGGGGGCCGGTGCGGCTTCCTGCGCGTGCCCCGGCAGGGCCACTGCGGCATCCTGCCGCTCGGCCGGGCTGATCGGCAGGAGCTTTCTGCGGTCGCGCGGGGTGTGCGAGGCGTGGATGCCGCCGTTGAGGATGGTCTGGAGGCGGTCGGAGATGTCGGCGTAGTCGTCGAATCCGAGGACGCCGTCCGCTTCGGGCAGGGCCTCGGCGAGGTCCTTGCCGTAGCGCTCGGCCATGCAGCCGACGGCGACCACGGCCTGGGTCCTGCCGTGGTCCTTCAGATCATTGGCTTCGAGGAGGGCGTCGACGGAGTCCTTCTTGGCGGCCTCGACGAATCCACAGGTGTTGACGACGGCGACATCCGCGTCGGAGGCGTCCTCGACGAGCTCCCAGCCGTCCGCTGCCAAGCGGCCTGCGAGCTCCTCCGAGTCCACCTCGTTACGGGCGCAGCCAAGAGTGACAAGGGCGACGGTACGGCGTTCGGGCATGGGCTCAAGACTACTTTGTCCCGGCACTCGCCCTGCCGTGCAGGGTTCCCCCGTTACACCGAGTAACAAGAGGGCGGGTGCCCGGCAGTCCTGCCGGGCACCCGCCCTGTGGCCGGTCCCGCTTCGGAACCTCCCGTGTACCGGTCAGCCGACCGCCGGGTCGCCCTTCGTGTACGAAAGTCGCTCGACCTGGCCGGGCTGGAACTTGTCCTCGACCTTCTTGCCGTTCACAAAGAGCTCGATGGACCCGGCGTCACCGAGGACGAGGTCGACCCGCTCCTGGTCCTGGAAGGTCTTGGACTGGCCCTGGAGGAGCAGGCCGTCGAAGAGCAGTCGGCCGTTGTGGTCCTTGGCGGAGATCCAGCTCTTGCCCTGGCTGGCGCTGAGCTTCACCGTCACCTTGTCCCGGGGTGCCGCGGCGATGGCACTGTCGGAAGGCGCCGGCTTGGGGTCGACGGGCTTGCTGGTCTTCGGCGCGGGGCTCTTCGTGTTGGGCGTCGAGCCCTCCGCGACCTGAGTGGTCTTGGGGGTGTCGCCGCCGCCCTTCAGGAAGGTGAAACCGACGAACCCGACGACGGCGACGATCGCCGCGACCATGGCCGCGGTCCAGTTGGGCCGCCGGGGTTCGGAACGGATTCTCTCGGCCTCGAACAGCGGCGCCGCGGGGGTGGGTGCGGGACGGCCGCCGTGCTCGGCGTCGTACTGCGAAACCAGCGGTTCCGGATCGATGCCGACGGCACGCGCCAAGGTACGGATGTGGCCGCGCGCATACACGTCGCCGCCGCAGCGGGAGAAGTCGTCCTCTTCGATCGCGTGCACGATGGGGATGCGCACCCGGGTGGACGAACTGATTTCTTCGACTGTGAGACCTGCGGCGATACGAGCCTGCTGGAGCACTCGACCGATCGAAGGCCGGTCGTCTTCAGGGGAGTTGCCGATGGACACGGGGGCGCCTTTCGAGCGTGAGCCACCTGCTGGATGTTCAGTCTAGGGGGGGTACGAAAGGGTGGGGCAACCGGGAGGAAGGACTTTGTACGCCATCAGACTCGAACGCCGTCGGATTCACCGGGCCACCCCGAGAAGGACAATCCTGCCGTCCCTCCCTCCAACTTGACGTACGACCCGGCGAAAGGGTTGCCCGCACTTCACCTACGAAGCGGATTCCCCGCGGATCAGTGCCAACACCCCGTCCAGCTCGTCCGGTTTCACCAGGACGTCGCGTGCCTTGGATCCCTCGCTCGGACCGACGATGTTCCGCGACTCCATCAGGTCCATCAGCCGGCCGGCCTTGGCGAAGCCGACCCGCAGCTTGCGCTGAAGCATCGAGGTGGAACCGAACTGGGTGGAGACCACCAGTTCGGCGGCCTGGCACAGCAGATCCAGGTCGTCGCCGATGTCCTCGTCGATCTCCTTCTTCTTGGCGCCGCCGACCACCACGTCCTCGCGGAAGACCGGCGCCATCTGATCCTTGCAGTGCTGGACGATGGCCGCGACCTCGTCCTCGGTGACGAAGGCACCCTGCATACGGGTGGGCTTGTTGGCCCCCATCGGCAGGAACAGTCCGTCTCCCTTCCCGATCAGCTTCTCGGCGCCGGGCTGGTCGAGGATGACGCGGCTGTCGGCCAGCGAGGAGGTCGCGAAGGCGAGCCGTGAGGGCACGTTCGCCTTGATCAGACCGGTGACGACGTCGACCGAGGGCCGCTGGGTCGCAAGCACCAGGTGGATACCGGCGGCGCGGGCCAGTTGGGTGATACGGACGATGGCGTCCTCCACATCACGCGGAGCGACCATCATCAGGTCGGCCAGCTCGTCGACGATCACCAGCAGGTACGGGTACGGCGAGAGCTCGCGCTCGCTGCCCTCCGGTGGCTTGGCCTTGCCGTTGCGGACGGCCTGGTTGAAGTCGTCGATGTGCCGGTATCCGAACGCGGCGAGGTCGTCGTACCGGAGGTCCATCTCCCGTACGACCCACTGGAGGGCCTCGGCGGCGCGCTTGGGGTTGGTGATGATCGGTGTGATCAGGTGCGGGATGCCCTCGTACGCGGTCAGCTCGACCCGCTTGGGGTCGACCAGCACCATGCGGACGTCGTCCGGCGTCGCCCGCACCATGACCGAGGTGATCAGGCAGTTGATGCAGGACGACTTGCCGGAACCCGTCGCGCCGGCCACCAGGACGTGCGGCATCTTCGCCAGGTTGGCCATCACATAGCCGCCCTCGACGTCCTTGCCGAGCGCGACCAGCATCGGGTGGTCGTCCTCGGCGGCGTCCGCGAGGCGCAGCACATCGCCGAGGTTGACCATCTCCCGGTCGGTGTTGGGGATCTCGATGCCGACCGCCGACTTGCCCGGGATCGGGGAGATGATCCGGACGTCGGGACTGGCGACGGCGTACGCGATGTTCTTGGCGAGCGCGGTGATCCGCTCGACCTTCACCGCGGGACCGAGCTCCACCTCGTAGCGGGTGACCGTCGGTCCGCGGGTGAAGCCGGTGACGGCGGCGTCGACCTTGAACTCGGTGAAGACGTTCGTCAGGGACGCGACGATCGCGTCGTTGGCGGCGCTGCGGGTCTTGCCGGGGCCACCGCGCTCCAGCAGGTCGAGCGAGGGCAGCGAGTAGGTGATGTCGCCCGAGAGCTGCAGTTGTTCGGCACGGGCCGGCAGCGGCTGGGACTGCGACCGGTCGGGCGCGGGCTTCGTCAAATCGGGTACGCCGCCCGAGGGCACCGCCCCCTTCTCCGGCTTGCCTCCCCCGGTGGCGGGTTCGCCCTCCCTGGCGCCCGGCACCGGCGTACCCGGGCGTGCACGCTCGACGGAGACGCCCTGGGTGAGATCGGCGACGACCGGCGAGGGCGGCATGCCGTTCAGCACCGCCCCGTCGAGCGCCGCGGCCGCGGCCGCGGCGACATCCACCGCGTCCATGGTGCGGTTCATCACGGGCTGCGCGGAAGGCCTGCGCGGCCTCGGGCGCTTGGAGAGAGCATCGGCCTCCGCACGGTCGGGGTCGTACTCCGCGGGCACTTCGGAGCGGCGTGCGGAGGAGCGGCGGGAGCGGGCGGGAAGCGCCTCGCGCCACTGCTCGTCGTAGCGCTCGTCGTCGCTCTCCTCGTCAGCCTCGGGGTCGTGCACCGGGTCGAGGATGCCCAGCTTGGTGCCGAGCAGCCGAAGCCGCTGCGGAATGGCGTTCACCGGGGTGGCGGTGACGACCAGCAGCCCGAAGACGGTGAGCAGCAACAGCAGCGGTACGGCGAGGACCTCGCCCATCGTGTAGATCAGCGGCTTGGAGGCCGCCCAGCCGATGAGCCCGCCCGCGTCCTGCATCGCCGTGGTGCCGTCGCCCCGGCCGGGCGATCCGCACGCGATGTGTACCTGCCCGAGCACTCCGATGACCAGGGCGGAGAGCCCGATGACGATGCGGCCGTTGGCCTCGGGCTTCTCCGGGTAGAGGATCAGCCGTACGGCGATGGCGCCGAGCAGTATCGGCACCAGCAGATCGAGCCGCCCGAAGGCCCCGGTGACGAGCATCTCGACGAGGTCACCGACGGGGCCGCGCAGATTCGACCAGGTACCCGCGGCGACGACCAGCGCGAGGCCGAGCAGCAGCAGGGCGACGCCGTCCTTGCGGTGTGCGGGATCGAGCCCCTTGGCACCGCGCCCCACGCCGCGGAGCATCGCACCGATGGCGTGGGCCGCGCCGAGCCAGACGGCACGCGCCACCCGGTACACACCACCGGTGGGCGAGGGTGCCGGTTTGGGCGCGGCCGCCTTCTTGGCCGCCGCCTTCTTGGCGGGGACCTTCTTCGCGGGCACGGTCTTCTTCGCAGCGGTCTTCTTGGCGGGCGCGGCTTTCTTGGCCGGCCCCGCGGTACGGCCGACGCGCTTCGCGGTGCCCGCCGTGCCCTGGGAACCCTTGCCGGACGTACGTGAGGCCATGGTGCCGAGGTTACCGGTGTCGACGGCCGTGAACACGTGTGCCTGCCGCTTCACCCGACCGTGTCGTCGTACGGAGGCGGCAAACTGACGCGTTCTCACGCGCCCGCACCGATGGTGGCCTTCCGTTCCCCGCTGTCGAACGGGCCGGACGGCAGGGCAGTTGGGCCGAAGCCCCGGACAACCGCCGTTCGCCGACCGCAGGTCGCACGGCCGGACCGCTCCCGCCGTTGATCCGCGCCGCCGGTACGGCGTTACGAGGGAAGGATGCTCGCGCCGCTTCCGGTGCCGGGTTCCAGCGCGTCGAGTGCCCGGCGCAGGCCGGTCAGCTTCCGTTCCAGGTGGGCGGCGGTGGCCACGGCCGCGGCGTCCGCCGACTCGTCGTCGAGCTGCTTGGACAGCGCTTCGGCCTGCTCCTCGACGGCCGCGAGACGCGCCGAGAGTTCGGCCAGCAGCCCCGCAGGCTCCTTCTCGTGGCCCGCGTCGCCGTTGGTGTCGCCTTCGAGCTGGAGCCGCAGCAACGCCGCCTGTTCGCGCAGCTTGCAGTTCTTCGTGTACAGCTCGACGAAGACCGAGACCTTGGCCCGCAGCACCCACGGGTCGAACGGCTTCGAGATGTAGTCCACCGCGCCCGCCGCGTAACCCCTGAAGGTGTGATGCGGACCGTGATTGATCGCGGTGAGGAAGATGATCGGGATGTCCCGGGTCCGCTCCCGCCGCTTGATGTGCGCGGCCGTTTCGAAACCGTCCATACCGGGCATCTGGACGTCCAGCAGAATGACCGCGAAGTCGTCCGTGAGCAGCGCTTTGAGCGCTTCCTCCCCTGACGATGCCCGTACCAGTGTCTGATCGAGCGCAGAGAGGATGGCCTCCAGCGCCAGCAGATTCTCCGGCCGGTCATCGACCAGGAGGATCTTGGCCTTCTGCACCATGGCCCGTCCTCCTCGCCCCGGAATTGCACCGGGCGCCGCCCCAGGGGACGACTCCCTTACGCCGTCCGTCCTTGTGCCGGTCATGGTAGCCGCACCCCGCCCGTCGACACACCCTGTCACCGCGATGTCACTGTGCACACAGAAGAAACGCGGTGGGGGACCAGAAGGTTCCCCGTACAACGCCTTCTCACACTCCTGCGGGCACAGCCAATCATCAACTCATCGCGATTCCTTCAATAAATGATCACTCTCCGCGCATCCATTGCTCCATTACGGAAAGGAGATGATCAGGATCGACAGGCTTGGTGACATAGTCGGAAGCACCGGATTCGATGGCCTTCTCCCGGTCGCCCTTCATGGCCTTGGCCGTCAGCGCGACGATCGGCAGCCCCGCGAACTGCGGCATCCTGCGGATCGCCGACGTCGTGGCATAGCCGTCCATCTCCGGCATCATGATGTCCATCAGAACGACCGTCACATCGTCGTGCTGTTCCAGGACTTCGATGCCCACCCGCCCGTTCTCCGCGTACAGCACCGCGAGACCGTGCTGCTCCAGCACGCTGGTGAGCGCGAAGACGTTGCGGATGTCGTCGTCGACGATCAGCACCTTCTCGCCGTGGAACCGGAACTTCCTGCGAACCACCGGTTCCTCCTGCCCACCGAGCGTCCACGGCTCCTGCGGAGCCGCCGGGGCGGCAGCGCGGGACGGCAGCGCGAGCCGCCGCTCCGAGCTCCCCAGGGGCTTGCGACTCCGCGCCGGTCCGCCGGCTCCGGCCGAATCGTGCACGGCCGCCGTCGGGCCGGCGCCCGGCCCGGCGTCCATGAGCGGACCTTCCTCGGCCGCCGCACCGCGTGCCTCGACGGGCCCCGGGCCGATGTGCGGATAGCCCTGCGGCGGCAGCTCGCTCGGGTGCAGCGGCAGATACAGCGTGAACGTCGAGCCGCGGCCCGGCTCGCTCGCCGCGTGGATCTCACCGCCCAGCAGCCGGGCGATTTCCCGGCTGATGGACAGGCCTAGCCCCGTACCGCCGTACTTGCGACTGGTCGTCCCGTCGGCCTGCTTGAACGCCTCGAAGATCACCAGCATCTTGCTGGACGCGATCCCGATACCGGTGTCGGTGACGGAGAAGGCGATCAGATCGGCATCGGCGTCATGCAGCGATCCGGCCTCCAGGAGCTGCTCACGGATGGCGTTCGGCACATCCGTGCTGGCGTGCCGGATCACCAGCTCGACCGCTCCGCTGTCGGTGAACTTCACCGCGTTGGAAAGGAGATTGCGCAGCACCTGGAGCAGCCTCTGCTCGTCCGTGTGCAGCGTCGCGGGCAGCTCAGGCGACACCCGTACGGAGAAATCGAGTCCCTTCTCGGCGGTGAGCGGCCGGAAGGTCGCCTCCACGTAGTCGACCAACTGGACCAGCGCGATCCGGGTCGGGCTGACATCCATCTTGCCCGCCTCGACCTTCGTCAGATCGAGGATGTCGTTGATCAGCTGCAGCAGATCGGAACCGGCCCCGTGGATCGTCTCGGCGAACTCCACCTGCTTCGGCGAGAGATTCCCCTCGGCGTTGTCCGCGAGCAACTTGGCCAGAATGAGCAGCGAGTTGAGCGGGGTACGCAACTCGTGCGACATGTTTGCCAGGAACTCGGACTTGTAGCGCATCGAGACCGCGAGCTGCTCGGCGCGCTCCTCCAGGACCTGCCGGGCGTCCTCGATCTCGGTGTTCTTTACCTCGATGTCGCGGTTCTGCTGGGCCAGCAGCTCGGCCTTCTCCTCCAGTTCGGCGTTGGAGGCCTGAAGCGCCTGCTGCCGGATCTCCAGCTCCTTCGAACGGTCCCGCAACTGCTCGGCCAGCTCCTGCGACTGCTCAAGGAGCTTCTCGGTCTTCGTATTGACGCTGATGGTGTTGACGCTTGTCGCGATCATCTCGGCGAGCTGGTTGAGGAAGTCCCGCTGGATATGGGTGAACGGTTGGAACGAGGCCAGCTCGATCACCCCGAGAACCTTCCCCTCGAACAGCACCGGCAGCACGATCACATGCGCGGGCGGCGCCTCGCCGAGCCCGGAGGAAATCTTCAGATATCCCGGCGGAACGTTGTCCACCTGAATCGTCCGTTTCTCCTCCGCCGCGGTGCCGATGAGCGTCTCACCGGGCCGGAACGAAGTCGGCATCGATCCCGCCGAGTATCCGTAGCTGCCCCTCATCCGGAGTTCGTACGAGCTGTCCTTGTCACTGTCCGGCCCCACCGCGTCGGTGTCACCGGTCGGCATGGCCAGGAAGAACGCACCGTGCTGCGCGGAGACGACCGGAGTCAGCTCGCTCATGATCAGCGAGGCCACGTCGTCGAGATCGCGCCGCCCCTGCATCAGACCGGAGATCCGGGCGAGGTTGCCCTTGAGCCAGTCCTGCTCCTTGTTGGTGGCCGTGGTGTCGCGCAGGTTGGCGATCATCGTATTGATGTTGTCCTGCAGTGCCTGGATCTCGCCGGACGCGTCCACATCGATCTTGAGATTGAGATCGCCGCGGGTCACCGCGGTGGCGACGGCCGCGATGGCCCGCACCTGACGAGTGAGGTTCCCGGCCATCTCGTTCACCGACTCGGTAAGGTCGCGCCAGGTGCCGTCGACGTCCCGGACCCGGGCCTGACCGCCCAACTGCCCCTCCGTGCCCACCTCACGGGCCACCCGGGTCACCTGCTCGGCGAACGAGGACAGCTGATCGACCATCGTGTTGATGGTGTTCTTCAGCTCCTGGATCTCACCGCGCGCGTCGATGTCGATCTTCTTGGTGAGGTCGCCCTTGGCGATGGCCGTGGTGACCGTGGCGATCTGCCGCACCTGACCGGTCAGATTGGACGCCATCGAGTTCACGGACTCGGTGAGGTCCTTCCACGTACCGGAGACACCCGGAACGCGTGCCTGGCCGCCCAGCTCGCCCTCCGTGCCCACCTCACGGGCGACTCGCGTCACCTCGTCGGCGAACGACGACAGCGTCGTCACCATTGTGTTGACGGTGTCGGCGAGCTCCGCGACCTCGCCGCGCGCCTCGACGGTGACCTTCTTCGTCAGGTCGCCGGTGGCGACCGCGGACGAGACCCGGGAGATGTTCCGGACCTGACTGGTCAGGTTGTTGGCCATCAGGTTGACGTTGTCGCTGAGGTCCTTCCAGATACCCGTCGCACCGCGCACCCTGGCCTGACCGCCGAGGATGCCCTCGGTACCCACTTCGCGGGCGACCCGCGTCACCTCGTCGGCGAAGTTGAGCAGCTGGTCGACCATGGTGTTGACCGTCGTGACGAGTTCGAGGATCTCGCCCTTGGCGTCGACCGTGATCTTCTTGGAGAGATCGCCCTTGGCGACCGCGGTGGTGACCTCGGCGATGTTGCGGACCTGGAGGGTCAGGTTGTTCGCCATGCCGTTGACGGACTGGGTGAGGTCCTTCC
This sequence comes from Streptomyces sp. NPDC104309, assembly GCF_055584025.1. Taxonomy (NCBI): domain Bacteria; kingdom Bacillati; phylum Actinomycetota; class Actinomycetes; order Kitasatosporales; family Streptomycetaceae; genus Streptomyces; species Streptomyces sp. NPDC104309. The sequence goes on from NZ_JBVJMV010000017.1 coordinate 180,489, forward strand.
ACGTACCGGAGACACCCTGCACCTCGGCCTGGCCGCCGAGGATGCCTTCCGTGCCCACCTCACGGGCGACCCGCGTCACCTGCTCGGCGAAGTTCGAGAGCTGGTCCACCATCGTGTTGAGGGTGTTCTTCAGCTCCAGGATCTCGCCGCGCGCGTCCACGTCGATCTTCTGCGACAGGTCGCCCCGCGCCACCGCCGTGGCGACCTGGGCGATGCTGCGGACCTGATCGGTGAGATTGCCGGCCATGCCGTTCACCGAGTCCGTCAGATCCCGCCACACACCGGCGACGCCGGGCACCTGTGCCTGGCCGCCGAGCCGCCCGTCCGTACCCACCTCGCGGGCCACCCGCGTCACCTGCTCGGCAAAGGCGGAGAGCTGGTCGACCATCGTATTGATGGTGTTCTTCAGCTCCAGGATCTCGCCGCGCGCGTCCACGTCGATCTTCTGCGACAGGTCGCCCCGCGCCACCGCCGTGGTCACCTGCGCGATCTGGCGCACCTGGGAGGTCAGGTTCCCCGCCATGAAGTTGACGGAGTCGGTGAGCTCCTTCCATGTACCGGAGACACCGTCGACCCGTGCCTGGCCGCCGAGGCGGCCCTCGGTGCCCACGTCGCGTGCCATTCGCGTCACCTGGTCGGCGAAGTTGGACAGCTGCGCCACCATGGTGTTGACGGTGTTCTTCAGCTCCAGCATCTCGCCGGCCACGTCCACGGTGACCTTCTGCGACAGATCACCGTTGGCGACCGCCGTGGTCACCTGCGCGATGTCCCGTACCTGCCCGGTCAGGTTGCGGAAGGCGGTGTTCACCGAATCGGTGAGGTCCTTCCAGGTGCCCGCGGCACCCGGCACCTCGGCCTGACCGCCCAGCCGGCCCTCGACGCCGACCTCCCGGGCGACCCTCGTCACCTCGGATCCGAACGACTGAAGCTGGTCCACCATCGTGTTGACGGTGTTCTTCAGCTCCAGCATCTCGCCGGCCACGTCCACGGTGACCTTCTGCGACAGGTCACCACTGGCCACTGCCGTGGTCACCTGCGCGATGTCGCGCACCTGTGTCGTCAGGTTGCGGAAGACCGTGTTCACCGAATCGGTGAGGTCCTTCCAGGTGCCCGCGGCACCCGGCACCTGGGCCTGACCGCCGAGCAGACCCTCGCCGCCGACCTCGCTCGCCACACGCGTCACCTCGTCGGCGAAGGTGCGCAGCGTCTCGGTCATCTGGTTGATCGTCTCGGCGAGCTGGGCGACCTCGCCGCGCGCGCTCACAGTGACCTTCTGGGACAGGTCACCGTTGGCGACGGCGGTCGTCACCTCGGCGATCCCGCGCACCTGGGAGGTCAGGTTCCCGGCCATCGTGTTGACGGAGTCGGTCAGGTCCTTCCAGACCCCGGCCACACCGGGCACGGTCGCCTGCCCGCCCAGCTCGCCCTCCGTACCCACCTCACGGGCGACCCGGGTCACCTCGGAGGAGAACGACGACAGCTGGTCGACCATCGTGTTGACGGTGTTCTTCAGCTGAAGCATCTCGCCGGCCACATGCACGGTGACCTTCCGTGACAGATCGCCCTTGGCGACCGCCGTCGTCACCAGGGCGATGTCCCGCACCTGTGCGGTCAGCCGGTACGCCATGGTGTTCACGGAGTCCGTGAGGTCCTTCCACGAACCGGACATGCCGCGCACCTGGGCCTGTCCGCCCAGCTTGCCCTCAGTACCCACCTCGACCGCGACCCGCGTCACCTGCTCGGTGAACGCGGACAACTGGTCGACCAGGTTGTTGACCGTACGGGCAACCTTCAGGAACTCGCCGCGCAGCGGGCGCACCGTCTCGTCGGAGGTGTGCGACCGCAGCTCCATCCGCTGTTCCAGATCACCGTCGGCCACCGCCGACAGCACCCGGCCGACCTCCGAGACCGGACGGGCCAGATCGTCGACCAGTTCGTTGGAGGCGTCGATGGCGGCGGCCCAGGAACCCTCGCAGGCGCCCGTCTCCAGCCGTTCCGTGAGCTTCCCCTCACGCCCGACGACCCGCCGCACCCGAGCCAGCTCGCCGGTGAGATGGAGATTGCGGTCGGCGACTTCGTTGAAGACTGCCGCGATCTCCGTCATCACGCCGTCGCCCGAGACGGTCAGGCGCCTGCGAAAATTCCCGTCGCGCATGGCCACCAGGCCCGCCAGCAATCGGTTGAGCGCCGCCGCGTCGACCTCGATGCTTCCATTGCGCTGCTTCTTCACGGACTGTCCGCCTTTTGTGCGCGTGCCTGATCCCCGCGCCGCCACGCCAGACTCCACCGTGATCCCTCCCGCAGGGGTTGACCGTATAGCTCGGGCCTTATCTGGGAGCTTGCCCAGTTCCTCATTGGCTCACCGCCACAGCCCACCGTCGACGGGTGACCATGCGGACGTCAAATCGTTGAAACGTACCAGGCCCCACCCGATCGGGGTGCAGCCTCCAAGGGTTGTCCCACATCGCCCTGTTGGGAAGCCCACACTTGTCCGGTCACGTGCCTGTTCCTCATCGTTCCTGCCCGAAGTCGGCCCTCGTGTATCCGGCACCGAGACCGAGCGTCTAGCCTGGCAGGCGAATCGAAGCGGCGAGAAACGGGCACAGGACTCGGGGAAGCGACGAGACACCAAATGGGGAGTGCTGTGATCACCGCGCGCGCGGCCGCCACCTTCGACCCGGTCGGGCGCTCTGTCGCGACCGCCCGTGCCTTCGTCCGTGACACGCTCCAGGGATGGGGATACACGGATGTCGTCGACGACGCCGTCGTCCTCACCAGCGAGCTCGTGACCAACGCCGTGGTGCACGCGGGTACCGCTGCGGACGTGCTGTGTATGCGTACGGAGGACGGGGTCCGCATCGAGGTCTCCGACCACTATCCGGAGCGCGAGGTCCCGCTCCAGAGCGCGGGTCCGGACTTCGGCAGCCCGGACCGTGAGAACGGCCGCGGGCTGCTGCTCTGCGCGGCACTCGCCTCCCGGTGGGGCGTCGAGTATTCGCCCACCCACAAACATGTCTGGTTCCAGCTCGATCTTCCCGAGCGCCCGGTGGGCATCCGCTCCGCCGGTCCCCTGCTCCCGGTCGGCCTGCTCCCGGTCGCCGACGAGCGCGTCCGGGTGGCCGTCGTACAGATCGACAGCACCGGCTCCATCGCCGCCTGGAACGAGGACGCCGCGTTCCTCTTCGGATACGCCGCGGACCAGGTCACCGGGAAACAGCTCACCGACTTCACCGCCTGGCCGCAGACACCCGGCACCAATACGGGCATCGTCGAAGCACTGCAACTCTCACGCTGGGAGGGCAGTTACGGAATCCGTGGCGCCGACGGCCGCACCATCCCCGTCTACGCGTCACACCTCCGGGTCCGCGACACCGACGGTGAACCGTCCACGGTCTGCCTGCTCGTCCGCGACTACGAACGCGCCGTTCTCCAGTCCCCGGCACGCACACCGGTGTCCGACGCGAACACCGAGAACCGCAAGGCCGACCCGTTCGAGATCTTCATCGGCTCCCCCGCCCCCGACGACCTCGACGGCCTGCTCCAGCGCACGGTCGAACGGGCGCGCGACATGCTCCACGCCGACTCGGCCTTCCTGCTGCTGGCGACGGACGACGAGACGGAGCTGGAGGTACGGGCCACGACCGGCCTGCCCTCCGCCCGTCAGCGTTTCGCCCGCGTTCCGGTGGAGGCCGGTACCGGACGTTACGGCTCCGCACGGATGCCCGCCGTCCACGAAGACCTCGACCACGTCCCCGGCGCCGTCCCCCTGCTCGGGGGCACGGGGATGCGCTCGGTCGTCACTGTCCCGTTGAAGGTCGAGGGACGTCTGACGGGCTCGCTCGGGGTCGCCGCGGAAGCGGCCGGCCGCTACTCCAACGAGGAGGCCCTGCGCCTCCAGTTCGCCGCGGACCGCATCGCGCTGGCCGTCGAGTCGGCCCGGCTGGGCGAACTGGAACGCCTGCGCCGCGGTTCCCTCTCCTTCCTCGTCGAGGCGTCCGATCTGCTCGCCGGCACCCTCGACCGGGACCAGACCCTTGCCCTGATGGCCCAGATGACGGTCCCCACCCTGGCCACCTGGTGCGCCGTCTACACGATCGCCGACCAATCCTCCGAGCCGTACCTCTCCTACGTCCTGCACGAGGACGAGGAGCGCATCGACGGCCTGAAGGCCCTGCTCTCCAAGATCGCTCCCCCGGACCCCGTACCGACCCCCGGCGCCCGTGTCTGGGCGGCCCCGGCCGAGGCCGCCCACCAGGCGGCCCTGCGCACCTCCATGCGTACGCTCGGCCTCGGCGAGCCCGGCGGGCTCGGCTCCGGCGTCCGTACGACGCTCGCAACCGCCGCCGCGGTGGGCGGGGAGACCGTGGTCCTGCCACTCGTCGCCCGAAACCGCGTCATCGGCATGCTCACCCTCGGGAAGCCCTCCGACGACCACTTCCGCCAGGAGATCCTGGAGCTGGCCGAGGACCTTTCCCGCCGTGCCGCCCTCGCACTCGACAACGCCCGGCTCTACTCGGAGCGCATGGCGATCAGCCAGTCCCTCCAGCGCAGCCTGCTGCCGCCGGGGCTGCCCGAGGTCCCCAATGTCGAGATCGAGGTCATCTACCGCGCGGCGGGCGAGGGCAACGAGGTCGGCGGCGACTTCTACGACGTCTTCCCGATCCGCGACGGCGCCTACGGCTTCGCCATCGGCGACGTCTGCGGTACGGGTCCGGAGGCCGCGGCCGTCACGGGCCTCGCCCGCCACGCCCTGCGCCTTCTCGCCCGCGAGGGCTTCGGCGGCCCGGCGGTCCTGGAGCGTCTCAACGCCGCCATCCTGGACGAGGGAGCCCGCAGCCGCTTCCTGACCCTCCTGTACGGGGAGTTGTGGCCCCAGGAGGACGGGAGCGCGCTCCTGAAGGTGGTCTGCGCGGGCCACCCCCTGCCGCTGCGCCTGCGTCAGGACGGCTCGGTCGAGGCAGCGGCCGAACCTCAACCGCTGCTGGGCGTCATCGAGGACCTCGAACTGTACGAGCAGACGGTCACGCTCGACCCGGGCGACGTCCTGCTGTGTGTGACCGACGGCGTCACGGAACGCCGTGAGGGCACCCGCATGCTCGGCGACGACGGTCTGGCGGATGTCCTCTCCACATGTACCGGTCTGACGGCCGGCGCGGTGGCAGCACGCATCCTGCGTGCGGTCGAACGCTTCGCCGCCGAACCGGCCTCCGACGACATGGCCATCCTCGCCATGCGCGTCCCCGAACCGCCCACCGTCTGACCGCACCTCATCCGGGCCTGAGCCTCTGCGAAACTGCGGCCTATGAATCCAAGGACGATCACCGCATCAGCCGCGGGTACGTGGGAACTCGGCGACCTGACAGTCAATCGGCTCGGCTTCGGTGCGATGCGCCTGACCGGGAGCGCCGCCTTCGACCTCGGCACACCGAGCAACCGTGAGCGGTCGATCGGTGTGCTCCGGCGGGCGATCGAGCTCGGTGTGAACCACATCGACACCGCCGCGTTCTACTTCTCGTCGCTGCGGTCCGCCAACGAGCTGATCAACCGGGCGCTCGCCCCGTATCCCGAGGACCTGCTGATAGCCACCAAGGTCGGCCCCCGACGGGACGCCTCGGGCGCGTGGATCGCCCCCGCGAGGCCGGACGAGCTGCGCGGCCAGGTCGAGGAGAATCTGCGCCAACTGGGCCGCGACCACCTCGATCTGGTGAATCTGCGCCTCATGGGCCAGGACTCGCTCTCCGAACACTTCGGGGCGCTGTCCGAGCTGCGCGAGGCAGGCCTCGTACGCCACCTCGGCATCTCCGGGGTCAAGACCGTCCATCTCGCCGAGGCCCAGGCCATCGCCCCGGTGATCTGTGTACAGAACCGCTACAGCCTCGATACGCCCGGCGCGGGCACGGATGACGTCCTGCGAGCCTGTGGAGAGCAAGGCATCGCGTTCGTCCCCTTCTTCGCCATAGCCGGCCAGGGGCGCGAGCAAGGCGCAGATTCCACGCGCTCCGAGAGCTCCGACGCGGACGAACTGCTCGCCGTCGCCCACGCGCACGGTGTGACAGCGGCGCAGGTGCGGCTGGCCTGGACGCTGCATCAAGGACCGCACGTCCTTGCCATCCCCGGCACCGGTAATCCGGAACACCTGGCGGAGAACGTGGCCGCAGGTGCCTTGCGCCTCTCAGCGGACGAGGTGGCCCGCCTCGATTCGCACCACACGGGCAACGAGTAAGGACGCGCGGAATCGAGTAGGAGGGACGGGTCGCCCGTCCCTCCTCTCACACCACCGGACATGCGGGTCACGCATCCGGCGGTTCATCCAGCTGATCTCAACCG